>JADHVA010000019.1 GCA_016784245.1 Nanobdellota archaeon | reverse complement strand
AATCTCCTGATCCAACATATTCTAAAGATGTAGTTGATTCTTCTATACTTGAACCAATCCATTCAGTAATTCCTGAAAAAGAATTTGAAACAGTTTCTCTTGCTAATGCACCTGCATCTGAAGAATAAAAACCTTTGAATAAAAACCAACCTCCTCCTGCTACTAATATTAAAATAATTAAAGTTGCAACTAATTTTCCATTCCCACTTTTTTCAGAACCACTTGAATAACTATCTTTTTTATCAAACAATCCTCCTTTCTTGTCGGAGAAGAAACTTTTCACACCTCTCTTCATACTCCAATAAATAACTTTATTAATATATAAACCTTTTCCACAATCATGGCTTATGTTTGTGTAGAATCTATAGTAATGTTTTTCTTCTTAATGATTAGAGAGATTGGAGGTTTTGCATTAAATCATTGGGGATTAATTATTTCTTTATTGATTATTATTTTTTTATTAAGTAAATTTTTACCTGCTTGGATTATTGGTGCTCTTGGTGATGCTGAAGATTCCTTAACAGATTTAATTGGAGATGCATTAGCTGAAACTATTATTGGGACTTTAGTTTTTGCAGGGATAGGTGGTGCTTTCACAAGTATTATTTGGCTCATTATTGTATTAACATCAAAAGCTAGTTTTTTCTTAAAAATAATTTCAGCACCTTTCTTTTTTCTTGCAGGTGCATTAGTGGGAATATTTCCAATTCCAACTCCTGGTTTAGCTACAGCTTTAGCTTGGTCTTTAGATCAAGAAACTTTTGCTGACTTAGCATGTTTAGCTCCTTTTTTTATTATAGTTGTTATTGTTATAGCTGTAAAATTAATTGTTGGTCAAGATTTTTGTACTTTTATGAACGACATATTAAATACCTTGGCTTAAAAAAACTTATAAAGTATAACTCCTTATATTTTTCTAATTATTTTTAAAAAGGAGGAAAAAATAAATGAATAAAAAAATATTATTCTTAATTTTAGGCTTAGCTGTACTTTCTATTGGAATGGTTAGTGCAGAGACTTGTACAACAGATGCAGATTGTGGTTCAGATGCTGCTTGTGTAACTGCTGGTGATGAATATTTAGGTGAATGTATAGTTTGTGATGATAGTGATTTAAAAGATTTAACTACCAAAACTAGATCAGTAGGTGTTGAAGATGATGGTGAATATCATCTTCATTATGATGCTTGTGTTGGTGGTACAGATAATGAAGTTTTTGAATTTTCTTGTTTAGAAACTGATGGAAATACTTTAATTATTTCTGAAATTTTAAATTGTAACTTCGGTGAAATTTGTGAAGATGGTGCTTGTATCGAAGATGAATCTACTACAGGTGCAGATATTACAACAGAAGAATGTACTTCAGATGTTGATTGTAGTGAAGGATATACTTGTGAATCTGGTATGACTATTGGTTCTAAAATATGTACAGAAGAAGAAACATCTCCAAGTATTACTGATGATACAGAAGAAACAGAAGAAGCAACAACGGATTCAGAAAGTGAATGTAAAGATTCTGATGCTGAATCAGCAGATTCTTATTTAGTTCCTGGAGAAGTTAAAGCAGATAGTATAATTAGAGGAGATGGAAAAGATTATTGTGTAAGTAATTTAATGGAATACTATTGTGATGGAGATTCTCATAAAACTGAAAGCATTGATTGTGCTGATGAATATGATCGATTCTATGCTTGTTTAGAAATTGATGACAATGGTTTCTGTGGAAGAAAATGTTCTCCAACAAGAGATGACTGTCCTGATAATTTTGCATGTACAGGTACTGCATTAGAAATAGGTGATTCAGTTAATTTCTGTGAGAAAAAAGATGAAGTAACTGATGATAATCCAAATGGTGCACCTGAGTGTCAAGAACCTCAAGATTGTAATAAGATTTATGATGCTAGATACAAATATGTTTGTGACGAAGAAGGGCAGTGTTTACAAAAAGGATTATTAGGTAAAAGACCCCCTAGGCCAACTGGTTCAGGTGTAGGTATGGGTGCTGCTGAAGATGAAGGTTTCTTTTCAAAAATCTGGGAATGGTTATTCTGGGGAAGATCTGATTCTAACTTAGAAGTAGCAGAAGAAACTACAGAATAAATTTTTTTTATTTTTTATTTAAATTTCTCAAACAAATTATCAACAAAATAACAAATTTGATTTCCATCCATTAAAAGAAAACAAGGGTCATCTGTTTCTGTATAATTATAAGCTAACAACAAATCATTATTCAATCTATCAATATAAGATTCATCAACAGAACTAATTTCAACACAACCTTCACCAATTAAAATATATTCTTCATCTTGATAAACTACTGGAAATTCACTCATAAAACTTTCATTGAACATATACTCAGGTTCTCTTGCATTATATTTGAACAACATATAATATCCTTCATCAATATAATGAGAAACTAATTCTTTTCTAGGAAATACTTCTGCTATCCTTTCATTATAATTAAATGTTACCCATAGATTTGTTTTCAAAGCACATTCATCATCAATACCTAAATCTTCATAATCTTCATTAACAAATCTTTCAGAAGAAAAAACAAAAGCTGTACTAACTAAGGTCAAAATAATAAAAGCAACCACAATAAATGTTTTCCATTTAATTTTTTTCATAGCATAACTTGCAAATAAAGCTCCAGGGATTGTAAAAATCATAAAATATCTAACAATGTTTGATTTCAAATTATATACAGAATAAAATGACAAAGCTATAAATCCAAAGATCAACAAGTACTTTCTATCAATTCTTTCTTTCCAAACAAAATATACTAAACCAATTACTATCAAAGGTATCAAAATATTCCATGCATAAACAAAATTCATATAATCAATACTGCTTTGAATATAATCTCTATAAACAACATTTAATGCTACAGAGCTTGCAATACTATAAAAAATATTATCATAGACAATTTTATTATAAATAAACCAAGGTACAAAAACTAAACAATAACTTAAACAGCTCAAAATAAAACTTCTAATTTTTTTATGGAATAACAACAGAGGTAAAAATATTACAAAGGTGTATCTTGTCAAACAAGCTAATCCTAAAAACAAACCTGCTTTCCAATCATTCTTCAATAAGTAAGCTAAAAATAGTCCTAATAAACTTAAAGCCAACAAATCTGTTCCTTCAATTAAACCATATACTAAAACAAAAGCATTCAAACTAAACAAATAAAATACCAACTTATCTACTTTAAACACTTCTGCTAGTTTTACAGAGGAAAAAAAGAATAAACTAGATACTAATATAATATATAGATACTCAGCAAATTTCCAAGTAAAAATACTAAAAAAACCAATCATCAAACTCATCAATGGTGCTCTTTCAATTTCAAAATACATTCCATTTCCAAACCAATATTGTGCATTCAGAACATAAACTGAAAAATCCCAGCCCATATATATATAGTGCCAAATCAAAAAAAAAATTGTAGAAACAATATACAAGCTTAATAATTTATACGAAATCCGCATCGATCAATTCCTTTAATTCTTCATAACTAACATATCCTTCTCTTTTAATATCATTATTAATTATCATTGTAGGAGTATCTGTAACATCATAATATAATTTCAAAGTATCAATTGCTATATCGTCTTCTCCATAAAAGAACAAAATATAACTATTATTCATTTGACATTCTTCATTCATATGATTAACTAAAATATAAGTTTGAATTTCTAAAAGAAAATATCTTCTTGCTAAATATTCATATTCTGCTTCTTCAAAAATACTTTTATCTGTATAACTATTCAAGTACTGTCCTAATTCTACTAACTCTGAAGATAACAAATTTAATCTCTGTTCTGCAAACTGACAATTATCTCCTCCGAATTCTTCCCAGAAAGATTGTTCGATTGATAGACTTTCAGCATCTAATTCATTTCCTTTCAAATTCTCTAAGATTGTATCTGTTCTAATATTATCTAAATTCCATCCTAAGAATAAACCGGCTACAAAAACCATTAATGTAATTAACAAACTTGTTACAAATGCCTTTCTTGAAAACTTTCTTACCATTTTTTCTTAGCTCTTATCACTTCTTTATAAAATGCTGTCATCCAATGCATCCCTCTAACAAAAGGATACAATGATAAATATACTACCAATGCTTCTGGATATCTCCATCTCTCTTTTAAGTTTTTATGTGCTTGATGATAGATAAATAGCGCTACACCGAAGGAAATAGCTATTGGAAATAATAAAGTAATATTCAAACTCAACACAATATCTTTTATACTAGGCCATTCCCAAGCAAAATATTGCATACCTACTATTGCAAATTTATCTACAAAATAATATACTTTTTTAATTAAAGCATAAGATAACAAACTAAACATAAGTAAAACTGTAACCACTGATAAAATATTCAAAGGATATTGGAAAGTTCCTAACAAACCATATTTCTTATTCATTACCATTCCTTTGTATTTATTTGTATTATACAAGAAACCTCTAAACCATCTTACTCTTTGGTTCCATAACATATTAAAAGAATCGGGAACTTTTGTAAAACTTACACACTCTTTTGCAATTTTAATTTTATATCCATTATATCTTAATCTCATTGCAATTTCTAAATCTTCAGTAAAATTACCTTCATCAAAACCACCAAATTTATCTAAAAGATCTTTTCTATAGATACTCAATGCTCCTTGACTAATATGTAATGTATCAATCTTTGACATTAAAGTTCTTGTAAATGTAGCAAACATATATTCTAAATGCTGAATTTTTTCATAAATATTTGCAGGCTTTGTAACTTTAATTGTACTTATTACTGCACCAACATCTTTATCGTCGAAAAAAGGGATAATTCCTCTAATAGCATCTTCCATTACTATTGAATCTGCATCAACACAAGCAACATATTTTCCTGTAGCATATTTTAAACCTCCATTGAAAGCATGTGATTTCATGTGTCCTTTTTCATGTTTCAGATTTACTAACTTTATATTATGTTCAGAAAAACATCTCATTAATTTATTTGCAACTTTAACAGTTTTATCTGTTGATCCATGATTTACAATAATAATTTGTAATTTATCTTTTTGGTAATCTGACATTGCTATTGAGTGTACTGTTTTCCACAAACCCTTTTCTTCATTTCTTGCTGGTACAACAACTGAAACTGTAGGAAACTTTTCAGAAAGAACTTTTCTTTCTTCATCTTTAAAAAATACTACATGTAACCAAAAAACACCAACATACAAACTAACAAAAGAAACAATCCAAATTAACCAATTAATCATTATTCTTCAATCCTCCAAATATCCACCCCATCTTCTTCATAAATCTGATTAAAGTTTTTTGTATATTGAGCTACAAATAACAGTCCTTCTGTCTCATAATCCCAAATATCATCTCTATACCAGTCATCTACCCAAATATAGCTCACATTGTACTTATTTATAATCTCTTCGGAATCTTCTAAATTCCTTAAATAGAAGATATCTTCAACATCATTAAACCTTTCCTCGGCATCACTGACAAATAAATAATTTTCATCTAATACATTTTTATGTCCAGCATAATTTATCCAAACACCTCTACTATAATCTGATAAAATAACTACTTCATTATGTTCTGTTAATAATTCTACAGCTTGCATAATTTCTGTATTTGGTAATGCTTCAATTATTTGTATCTCTTGTGAAACTCCTGAAAATATAATACCTATTAAAATTAAAAACAGAGTAACTCTCCTAAAATATTGTGAACTCCACCTTCTAGTTAATAAGCTTAAAAATCCTTGTGCAGCAAAATAAATCAAAAACATATTGAAAAAGATTAAAGCAGTTTGGAAAAAGTAAGATAATATTAATAAAACAGAAACTGAAAAAAATGCAAATAAATTTTCATACTTTTTATTCCATAAATAAATAAATCCTGTAATTGCCAAAACAAATGTAAATATTGCTATTCCTAAATAACTTCCAAAGTCATATAATAATTTTTGAAATAAACTAAAATTCACTTCCTCACTAATATCAAAGAAATTTGGCCAACCTGTATTATAGATAATAAAACTTAAAAATAATAAACTAACAAAAGCACCGACATAAAATATTTTTAAAAAATCTTTTTTCCTTTCTTTTTTCCAAGCATATGCATATAAAAACAATATTAATATTAATAATAATGTAAAACTGATACTAAATATAGGCATAGCTGCCATTAAAATAAAATTTAGATATTTCCATTTATTTTTAACAAACAAATATAAGATACTTAAAGAGAGAAAAAATGGTATGAAGATACTATTTGCTGAGCTAAAAATATAAATAAAAATTGGAGAAAAGATAAAAAATATTAAAGCTAAATTTACTAGATCTTTTTCTTCTACAATTTCTTTTAAAATATTTCTAAAAACAAATATACTCAATACTCCTAATATTATTGGTAATACTAAAGCTAAAAATTCTGGAGCTGGACTTAAAACTAAAGGTGTTCCCCATGAATAAGCTGCAAATCTTCCACCAAAACTTACTGGATCAAATAAACTCAGTAATCCTGCTAATCTAATATTCAAATAATGTTCAGTTCCAAAAGGTACATCTCTCAATAGTTGAATCACTAACAAAATCAGAAATCCAATTACATAGATTCCCTTTTCAACATAAGACTTTGTAAACAGTTGCTTCTTCATTTTCAAACATCATTTCAAAACATGTTTCATCACTTGCATAAACAAGCTCTTCAATATCAAACATTTCTTTACTCTTTCCTGAAAAATATAAATAATCTACTCCATATTTATTCATTACTGTACCTGCATTGATTAAAGACTCTGTAGTATATACTTTTTCTACATCTAAAAGCCTATCTTCTGCATAAAAAAATTGTGTATCTATAACATTAGCTCGATTTGCAATATAGGCAATTAAGTTTCCTTCATATACATTACCTAATATTACACTATCTTCTTCTGCATAAATACTAATCCAAGTTAAAACATCAACTTCTCCTTGTGTAACTCCTTCATTAATAACTTCTTCTGCATTACTAATTGAAGGGACAACTAAACTAACAAGACTAATCAAAACTAATCCCCAAATAATATAACTACTAAATTTTGAAATTTTTGTTAACTTCAAATAATCAATAAACCAATTTATACTAATTGCTGAAGTAATACAAAAAACTGTAGCTAATATAATTAAACCATATTCAAAAACAATCAATTTCAACAATAACAAACTAAAAGCAGATAAAATAATTGCACTTACAATATTTATTGCAGTATTTTTTCTTGGAGCTAGAATCATTCCTGTAACACCTAAAATTAAGGGTATAAAACCAATTATAGATACAGTTTCAAATATGTTAAAGTTTTGAAATAATGAACCATATAATTCAATTGGGAAATTTCCCCATACTGTAGCTAAACCAAGATCTAAATAAATATTTTTAAAGAAAATCAAATTAACTAAAACAAATAAAACCATATGCATTCCAATAGCTTCTTTTATTTCAATTTTTAATGACATAGACTCAGCGATCATAATCACTGCAAAAATTACCAAAGTAAACAACATTAACAAATTCAGTGGTTCAATCATAATATACAAAAATGATAGAAACATAAACAATCCTTTCCTATTTTTTATATCTAAAAATGTATAGATTAAAAGGAAAAATAATGGTACAGATAAACTTAAAATAGAAACTTGATTTAATGTATTTTTAATAAACACTGGAATGAATGCTGCTAATAAAGCTGCAAACAAAGCTGTTTTTTTATTCTTAGTAATATCTTTAGCCAACAAATACACAATAAAAATCAAACTACTTGCAAAAATAGCTGGAATTACTTTGTAAGCAAATCCTTGACTTAAGAAAAGATCCCAAAATGCTAGAAAATAACCAAATACATTTGTATTCAAAATAACATTTCCTCCATAACTTAGTGGATCATATACTAAAGGGAAATAATTACTCACAATATATTCAGAGTGTCTTAAATTAAAGTAAGCTTCATCACTACTAAAAAAAGGGACCTTATATTCATAAAAAAGTCTAAAACCTAAGCTAAGTAAAAATACAAAAGGTAGCAATAATTTTTCTAATTTGAATTCCATAGGAGTATTATGATCCAAAATCTTCAGGATCTAAATTTTCTAAATCTGTGGTACTTTTAATTTCTTCTTTATTCTCATCACTTAATTCTACAATTGCTTCAACTTTTTCCTCTTTTTTATTCACTATTTCAATTTTTTCATCTTTAGAAAGTTTTTCAAGAATATCTTCTTTAGCATTTTCCTTAATATCATTAGCTAATTTTTCTTCTTGCTTATCTGCAATATTTTTAAACTTCTTTTTTAATGTTTCTTGTTCAACAATATCAAAATAGTCAAAGAATTTAGTAGTAAGTTTTAACATTCTAGTTCTTCCAAATTTTTCAGATAAAACAAAATCCTGTTCTTTTAATGCTTTAATATGATCATAAGCTGTATTCCCTCTCATCTTAATTATTTCAGATTGTATAGCTGGTTGTTTGTATGCAATCAAAGCTAATGTCGCTTGTGATGGTGGATCTAATTCAGAACCCGAAACTAATTTTGTTGACAAATGATTATATTCTTTTTTAATATTTAATTTATAACTATCTTCTTCTTTGTAAACTTCCAAACCACTTTCTTTCTTTTGATAGTCTAAATGCAGAGCTTTCATAGCTTGTTTTACTACACCTACACTTTTGATTCCACAATATTCAGCGATTTCATCAATTTTCATCAATCTACCTGTCATAAATAATACAGCCTCTATCTTATTCTTAATATCTTGCATACTCTCGGTAAAAGAAATCTGGATTTAAAAAGATTATGTTTATCTTTCTTTATAAAAGAAATTACTCAAACAATTGTATATCTCTTATATTTATTTAACAACTATGAAAAGAGCTAAAATCTTACAAATTTTAATGATTATTATCATTTTAATATTTGTTTCTTTAACAGTATATGATTTTTCAGATCCACCTATTGAATGTCATGATGGCACAGAAATGGATCCTGATACAGGTGATTAATCCTTGCTGGTGAATGTTCTCCTAACTATTATATTCCTGCTGCAAGATTAGTTCTACCTTTTGTAATTTGCTTAGTAATCTTTTCAGCACTTTTAATTTTATATTTTAAATTTAGAAAAAATTAATTCAAAGCAAATCTTAGAATAGCAGCAATTCTACCAATATCTTTCAACTGTGCACCTTCAGAAGTTTCTGTACTAATCAATATAACTTCAGCACCAGTTTCTTCTGCTTTATCTTCATATCTCTCAACCATATCATCATCTAAAGCTTCTGATAATAATAATTTATCCACTGCACCCATTTCTAGAGCTTTATCAACTTCAGCTTCACCATAAACAACTTTATTTGCTTCTTGTGATAATAATTTAAAAAATTCAGACATAATCTTTCTTTCAGTAATAATTAATTCATCTGATAAAATATCACTACTTTTCTCAACTAATTCCTTCATACCCCAACTTCCAGTATAACTTAAATCCTGTACAGATATAACTTTTCTTTTCAACTGTTCGTTCAAATAGCCTTTATCTAAAAAAGTATTCTTTGTCATTCCAGGACCACCAACTAAAATTCCTTTCATTTCTTTAAGATCTAAAAATGCTTTATTTGCTGCATCAGCAATTCTACCAAAAAAATCCTTAGCTGCTTCTTCTCTAATTCTCGCAAATCTTTGTGCAGAGTTATGTACAACCAACCCTTCAACTACAAAATTCTTTTTTTCAACTTCAATATCAATTAAAGGAATTTCTTTTTCTTCAATATAAATACTTTCAATAACTGTCCCTTTATCTTTATCATTCAATAATTCCATTCCTTCTTCTAAATCTTTAGCTGCTTTTTCTTCTTTATTACTTAAGAAAAATACATGGTCTTCAGAACTTTCAATAATACTATCTCCAGCTTTAATTTTGTAAATTTTATTTTTTTTCTCTTCCCATTTCTTTAAAACTTTTGAACCAACAAACTCATGTGTATTAAAATCATAACTTAAAACTTCATCTCCTTCTTTAATCTCTTCAATTGGAATAATTTGCCCATCTGCTAAATGTACTGAACTATCTGGGTGTAAACATTGTCCTCCAGCTTTAGTTTTTCCTGGTACAGCAGAGTGCATACTTTTTAATTCTATAATTGATGTTCCTTTTAATAGCCCTACATCGGCATCTCTTTTATCTAATACAAGAATCCCATAAGATTCTCTTAATTCAACCATTTCTTTTAAAACATCAAGAACAAATTTTTGATCACACCTATATAATCTCATTTTCATTGGCTGAGGTGGTTCTACACTAAAAACTTGAATATCTACTTTACCTTCTTTATCAGAAACATTTCCTGAAAAAATAGCTAATCCATTTTTTGGATTTTTCTTAAATGTTCTCAGATGTCTAATCATTTTTTCTAATGAATCAACAACATGTGTTTGAGTAGTTTTATCTTTAATATTAGAAGCTGTTCCTTGTTCTTGTTGTAAATGTTGAATGATTTTAATTAGGTCATATCCTGCTGGTACATAAACAGAAACTAATTCAGTATGTCTACCTCTAATTTTTTCAAGACTTCTTACAAATCTTTTCAATTTCTGTTTTTCTTTTTTATTGTCAGCCATATTATATATATTCTTCTCTCTTTATCTTTTAAAAATATTATTGTTACAGTTTTACATCAATTTTTTTACCAAAACTAATTTTTTCTGCTTTTGTAACTGATTTTAAGTCTTCAAGGAAAGGTTTTACTTCCTCTTCACTTAAATCTAAAACAATTTCTTTAACTGCTTCTTTTAATGATAAATTATTTTCTGATTTTTTCTTTCTTACTAATGCAATAACCTCAATTAATTTATCTCCAATTTCTTCAGCTTTTTCATCTATTAACTTAGAATTATACTCTGGCCATGAACTAAT
>JADHVA010000018.1 GCA_016784245.1 Nanobdellota archaeon | reverse complement strand
GATTGTTTCTTATTAAAAAATGGTGCTACAGCTTTAGACTTTGCTTTTAGACTTCACACAGACATTGGTAAAGGTTTCATTAGAGCAATTGATGTTAAAACTAAAAGAACTGTTGGTAAAGATCACGTATTAAAAAATAGAGATGTTGTAGAGATTATAACAAAAGCTTAACTTTTTAAATTCTAATATCTATTAATACTTTATGAGTCCAGCTTTAGAAACAGATTTTACTCAAGAAGATACTAAAGAGAATGAAAATAATAGTTTTGTTAAATTCATAAAAAGAGTATTTGGTATAAAAACCCAAACAACTATTAAAAAAAATCCTAAAAAATCTCAAAAAAAAGAAGAACTAAATAAAGAACAAAAAAGAGAAATTGAATTAAAAAAAAGAGAATCTCTAGTTGCTTTCGTAAGACTTAATAAAATTATTGCAGATTGGAAAGTAGTTTTAGCAAAAGAAGAATCAGAAAAACCTCTTCCAGATAAAAATATTAAACAACTTTTATTAAAAGCTGTAGAAAATTTAAATTTTATTATAATCAAATTTAACCAAATTGAAACAAGATTTAATACTGAATTGGGCGATGAAAAAAGATTATTAGGGGAAATAATGTCAGTATATCATGCATTATTTGAACACTATAAAAGAAGTGATACTATTTCTCAAATAAAAAAAACTAAAAAAGAATTAGAAGATATTGAAGAATTACATGATTTACAAAAAGGAATAGATATTTCCAAAAAAAGAAAAAAATTCGCAGCTTAAAATCCACCATGCATTTTCAAATAATCATGAGCATCCTTCAAAACATTCTTAGTAGATTTAAAAGTTACCAAACCCATAGCTTCTTCAAAACTTAACCACTTATAATCTAAATGTTCTTTTGATAATTTTACTTCTTTAACTTGAACTTCTCCTAAAAGATATTCAACTTCTTTATAGATAGTTCCAACTTTTCTCTTAAAAAAATATTTTTCACTAACACTAAAATCTTTTGCCAAGAAAACTCCTTTTATTCCTGTTTCTTCAAACAGTTCTCTTCTCAAGGTATCTTCTTTATTTTCACCACTTTCACATTTCCCTTTGACTAAACCCCAATGTCCTGGTATATATTTTACTAATAAAAACTCTTTTCCATTATATATTACAGCTCCTACTGAAAATTCTTGTGGCATAATAATATAATAATCTCCAAATATTTAAAACTACTCTAATTCATAAATATATTTAAAGCAATATAAGTCTTAAAAAATAAGTCATGAAAAAAGGCTTAACTTATAATGATGTCCTTCTAATTCCTAAGAGAACTTCTTTAAAATCAAGAAAGGAATCTGACATTAAAACTCTATTTACAAGAAATATTCCACTAAATATCCCATTAATTAGTTCTAACATGGCTACAGTTACAGAACATGAGATGGCTATTGCTATGGCAAGAGCTGGTGGCCTTGGAGTTATTCATCAATTTACTACAATTCAAGACCAAGTTAATGAAATTAAAAAAGTTAAAAAAAGTACATCATATATTATTGAGCACCCATTAACTATCCAAAGTTATTATTCTTTAAAAGAAGCTAAAGAGATTATGAACAGATTTGGTATTACTAGTTTAATTGTATTACAAGGAGATGAGCTTGGTGGAATTCTAACTAGAAGAGATTATTTATTCAGAGACGATACTACAAAAATTTCAGAAATAATGACTCCTAAAGAAAAATTAATTACTGCTCCAAAAGGAATTTCATTAGAAGAAGCAAAAAAGATATTACAAAAAAACAGAATAGAAAAATTAATTTTAACTGAAAATGAAAAACTTGCAGGTTTAATCACAACTACTGATATTGAAACATTAGAAAAATGGCCAAATGCAAACAGAGATTCAAAAGGAAGTTTAAGAGTTGGTGCAGCTGTTGGTGTTAAAGATACTTTAGAAAGAGTTTCATCTTTAGTTCGAGCTGGAGCTGATGTAATTATTTTAGACATTGCACATTGTCATTCTGATTTAGCAATTCAAAGAATAAAAGAAATTAAGCAAAATTTCAGTATTGATTTAATGGCTGGTAACATTGCAACTTCAGAAGCTGCATTAGATTTAATAGAAGCTGGAGCTGACGGATTAAAAGTTGGGATTGGTCCTTCTGCTGTTTGTACTACAAGAATTATTTCAGGTTCTGGTGTTCCACAATTAACTGCAATCATGGATGTAGTTAGAATAGCAAGAGAACACAACATTCCTGTTTGTGCTGATGGTGGTGCAAAATATCCCGGTGATCTTTCAAAAGCAATTGCTGCTGGTGCAAGTTCTGTTTTCTCCGGTTCATTTTTTGCAGGAACAAAAGAAACTCCAGGAAGAGTTATTATGAAAAATGGAAAAAGATTCAAGAGATACATGGGATCAGCTTCTTATGATAGTAATCATGAAAGAAAAGAAAAATTAGAAATGAAAACTTACAAAGAAAACATTAATGTTTTCGTAGAAGGTGTTGCAATATTAGTGGACTTCAAAGGACCAGTTAAAGGAGTTATTGAAAGTTTAATAAAAGGTTTAAGAAGTGGAATTAGTTATTGTGGTGCAAGAAACATTAAAGAAATGCAAGATAATGCGGAGTTCATTGAAATAACTCCTTCTGGTTGGAGAGAAAGCCAATCTAGAGGCGAACAGTTATCAGAGTAAACTTTAAAAACAAAACTTAGTTTCTCTTTCTTATGAAAGTATTAGGAATAGAAAGCACTGCACATACATTCGGAATTGGAATAACAAACAACAACAAAATATTAACAAATGTAAAAGATACTTTAACAACTGAAGAAGGTGGAATGATTCCAAACGAACTTGCAGATCACCATAATAAAGTAAAACATGAAATTCTAAAAAAAGCTTTACAAAAATCTAAACTTTCTATGAAAGACATTGATTTAATTTCTTACTCAGAAGGTCCAGGTATGGCTCCTGCATTATTAGTTGGAAGAGACTTTGCTTTAGAACTTTCAAAAGAACACAAGATAAAATTAATAGGAGTTAACCATATTTTAGCTCACTTAGAAATTGGTTTAAACACAACAAAAGCTATAGATCCAATTTTCTTATTTTGTTCTGGAGCAAACACTCAAGTAATTGCCTACGAAGGAGATAGATACAGAGTTTTCGGAGAAGCTTTATCAATTGCTATAGGAAATGCTTTAGACAAGTTTGCAAGAAAGATAGGTTTAGGTTTTCCTGGAGGACCAAAAGTTGAACAACTTGCAAAGAAAGGAAAACTAATTGATCTTCCTTACAAAGTAAAAGGAATGGATGTAGATTTCTCAGGAATAATAACAAAAGCAATTAACTTATACAATAAAGGAGAATCAAAAGAAGATTTATGTTTTTCTTTACAAGAAACTTGTTTTGCAATGTTAATTGAGGTCACTGAAAGAGCTTTAGCACATTGTGAAAAAAATGAAGTTCTTTTAATTGGTGGAGTTGCAGCAAACAAAAGATTCTCAGAAATGTTACACGAAATGTGTAAAGCTCGAGGAGCAAAAGCTTACACCGTTTCTTTAGAATATGCTGGTGACCAAGGTGCTATGATAGCTTATCAAGGATTTTTAGAAAATAAAAGAAAACAAAAAGAGTTTGACATCAATCCTAGATGGAGAATTGATGAGATTGAAACTTTTTGGAAAACTATTATATAAATTATTTCCCTCCATTCCATTTTTTTATCAAATGATCTACGACTCCAACATAATTTTCAACAGCTCCATTAATAAATTCATTAAAATCACTTGCAGAATTTCCTTCAATTATGTCACTTACTGCTCTGATTACTAAAACTGGAATTCCATTTTGATTTGCAACTTGCATCACAGCAGAACTTTCCATATCATAAACATTAGGAAGTACATTCTCTGTTTCCAGTTCAGGCAAAATATTCTGAACAAAATCAGTTTTTTCTTCTGCATTCAAAAAAGCTGAACCACTTGCAACATATCCTCTAAATAATTTATCATTTCCAGAATCAAAAGCAATATCTACAAGATTTTCATTAGATCTATAGATTCTATTTCCTGAGAAAGGTTGTTCTCCTCTTTCCAAACTTGGATTCCAAGACCTAGCATCAAGATCAGAATCAATTCCAATTTCACAGATACCTATATCTCCAATTTTCAATCCAGCTTCTAATCCACCAGCAACTCCAGAAAAAATAATATAGTCCGGATTTCTTTCTGAAATTGCTTTTTGTGTAACCATCGCTGCTGCAACTTTTCCAACACCAGTACTTTCTACAAAGACTTCACAGTCCCATTCACCAGACTTAACTCTTTCATTATATGCTACAATTTCTTGAGGCATTGCACCAAATATTACTACCTTATTCATTTTTTCTCACCTCCTAAATATGGTAATACAAATTGTGCATCTGTTGGAACTATCACTAACTTCTCAGTATCTGAAAAGGTTTTGATACGTTCAAGTTCAATAAAATTACTTGCATCCTCTCTAGAAAGCCTTTCAACTTTTGCAGATAACTCAGCTAAATTTTCATTCCTTCTTGCTTCTCCAACAATCCTAATTTGTCCAGCTTCAGATTCTGCATCAATTTCTCTTCCTTCTGCTTTAATTTTTGATCTCTCAATTTCTAATGTTCTCTCATTCTGAATTGTTGCAATTATTAATTCAGCCCTTTGCTTTTCGATATCTCTCTTACCTTCAACTTCTTGCTTCTCTGCTTCAAGCTTTGCTTTTAATACAAGTCTATCACAGTATATTTCCATATTCTGTTTAATTGCACCATTTAATTTATCTGCAACTTCAGAATCTTCTGGAGTAATTCCTGTTACATCAATTCCAAAGATTTCCAAACCATTCTCTTCAAAAACTTTTAACTTCTCATCTTCTCCAAAAATTTCTTTAGTAATATATTCTAAAGAACCTGCATGAAATTCTTCAAAATCATGTTGTGCAGCAACAGTTCTAATATCTGAAGATAAAGTTTCAGCAGCATATCCTACAAAATCATCTATACTAAATGCTTTCCTTAATCCTTCCTCACTACTGTCAGAAAAACGCCATTTGTAAGTTACATCTACTTTAAGTTTTGCATTATCCTTAGTTCTCACAATAACCTGATCATAAATAAAATCAGGTCCTAATTTTAACAAAGCAATTTTTAGTGCATTAGGTCTAATTGGTTTTCCACCTGATAATGAAAGTACTCTTGGTCTTTCATATGGACCTAAAAATTCAGTCTTAGGTCCTTGAATAATCCTAGTATCACTTCCATCATACAAAAATACAACTTCTTTATCTTCAAGTTCCAAAACACAAGCATTAGAACTATTTTTTAGAAAAGAAGTATTCGCAGCTTGTCTAGTAAGAACTCTTACTCCACTTCTACCTATTTGACTTCGTAAACCTAAAGCTTCTAATTCATTTTCAGTTAGTTCTTTTCTAAAAGCATCTTCATTTGCTTCTAAAAAATATTCTTGTGGACCTTTTACAAGTCTTGCTTCGCCACTATCAACATTTTGTACATAAACTCCATCTGTATCTGATAATGCTTTTGCTTTTATTTGCCTTAATACTTTTTCATCTTTACTTGGCACATAATTCCTTGGTCCTTTAATAGAAAATTTATCACCAGCTTTATGTTCTCCAAAATCTGATAAAGCTTGTACATGTATAGCATCATTCTTTGTTAAAATATGTTCACTTGTAACTTCTTGAGCTAATACTTCACCAGGGTGCAAAGCAAAAACTTTAGGTCCTTCTCTAACTTCTCTTTCTCCATATTGTACTTTTCCCGTTTCATTATCAAGTGGATTTTCAATTACTGTATAATGTCTATCTGGAACAACAACTTTTTCCAAAATCTCTCCAGAAATTCTTTCATCATATTTCAATACTTTTCTTTGAGGCCCTTCTACTAAAAAAGTATCTCCAGATGCCCTATCAAAAACATGACAATAACTTTCACTATCTAAAAAAACCCTATCAGGTCTAAACAAATACCCTATTCTTTTGAAAGGTTGAACTAATATTAATTCTGTATCTTGTAATTCCAGTTTTTTTTCCAATGTCATTTTTCTTTTCTCCTTCCTCTTTTTCAAATAAGAAGTTCATACTTACTCTTAAAATTTATCAAAGCTTTTTTTGTAAATTAGTAACATTTAAATAGATAAACCACTAATTCATTAATATGCTCCTCAATACCAAGGATAAAAAAATTTTAAAAGAATTAGATAATAATCCAAAAATATCAACTTCTAGACTAGCTAAAAAAGTTAGACTATCTCAACAAGTTGTAGATTACAGAATTAAACAGTTACAAAAAAAAGGAATAATAAAACAATTTGGAACAATAATAAATCCTTCAGTTATTGGATACGAACAATATAGAATTTTATTTCAATTAAAAAATAGATCCGAAGAAGAAAGAGAAAAATTAATTCAATATCTAAAAAATAATAAACAGGTTTACTGGGCAGCTTCAACTGGAAACAAATGGGATTTAATTATAGTTCTTTTAGTATGGGATTATAATAATTTAGAAGATTTCTTGGGAAATATATTCAAAAAATTTCCAAACCTTATGAAAGACTATGAATCTGCATACACATTATATCATGAATTCTACAAACATGACTTCCTTTTTACTAATAATAAAACAACACCTCCAATAAAAACTAATGTAGCCAACAGAGAGAGAAAATTAAGCTTAGATAAAACAGATAAAAAGATTATAAGTTTAATAAAAAATAACTGCAGACTTTCTAGTTTAGAAATAAGCAAACACTGTAAAGTAAACTACAAAACAATTCAAAACAGAATTAAAAGAATGGAAGAGAACAATTTTATTGTTGGCTACAGAATGTTTTTAAAAACACAAAAATATGGATACAAAGGATTCCTAGTTTTCCTTTCTTTTGACAGTTATGGTCGAGACATTGAGAAAAAAATATTAGCTTTTGCAAACTCACACAAAGACATAACTCAAGCTACAAAACTATTCGGCAGATGGAGTTTACTTTTACATTTAAGAACAAAAGACTTTAGTGAACTTCAAAATACAATAATTGAACTTAGAAATAAATACCCTATAATTGGTGACTTTGAAATCATCCCAGTATTCAAAAATTTATACATAGATCTATTCCCAATAGCTAAAACTTAATCCTATAATCTACCCTTTCTAATCTATCCTCAAAATCTTTCAAAAGAGTATCTGCTCTTAAATAAACAACTAAACCAGAATACAATTGTTTGTCTATTCTCCTACTTACATCCCAAAGATCAGTTACAACCCCATTATTCCCTTCTAAACTTTCAATAACATCACCATAAATTTGAAATAAATTTTTCCTAATAAAACTATAACCATCATCTTTCTCTAAATTATCTTCAACAAAATAATATCTCTCATTGAATCTAAAAATTACTTCTTCTTTAATAGATTTTCTCCTTTGTCTAATACCTAACTGCATAGCTAAATGCGCTTCTCTGGGAGTAAAAATATAATCTCTATCAGCAAAAATCTCTTCTTTTATTTCAGGTAATAAAAAAGATACTGCCTCATCAATCCATTTTAACTTTTCTCTTAACAATTTTTCATGATGATCCCTAACATAAACAAAATCATCTTTTCTTAAACGAGATTTTTCTTGATCAAAAGTTAATACTTTAGCTTCATTAGATAAAAAATTAGACATTACTTCATAGACTGGACTCAAAACTCCTAAATTAGAACATCCTCTATTAAAACACAATGCTGCTAAAGATTCTTCATTATTCATAACAATATTTTCTAAGAACCCCTTAAAAAAGCTTTCGTCTTTTCAGCAACATACTTTCCAGACTCTTTAATAGATTCATTAGTAGAACCAGCCAAATGTGGACTAATAATCAAATTCTTCAAAACCTTTGCACCTTGTACTAAAATATGATTTCCATCTATAGGTTCAACATCAAAAACATCTAAAGCAGCTCCAGCAATAACTTTTTCTTTCAAGGCTTTAACCAAATCTTCATCATTAACAATTTCTCCTCTAGAACAATTAATCAAAACAGCATTTTCTTTCATTAATTTAAACTTACTCATATCAAACATTTTCCTTGTTTCTTCATTCAAAAAAGTATGCAGTGTAACAACATCAGAAACTTTCAACAAATCACCTAATTCTTTTTTCTCAACATTATTTTCTCTAAACACACTTTCAGAAAGATAAGGATCGTAAGCAACAACTTTCATCCCAAATCCATTTGCAATCTTTGCTACATGTCTCCCAATTTTTCCTAAACCAACAATTCCAAAAGTTTTTCCATCTAAACTACTACCAATAAAAGTTACTCTATCCCATATTCCTTGTAACAAAATATTTCTTGCAGGATAAACTCTTCTATACAAACTAAATAACATAGCAAAAACATATTCAGCAGTTGAACTTGTATTTGTTCCTTTCAAAAAAATTACTTCAACACCTTTTTGTTTAGCATAATCTAGATCAATATGATTAACTCCAGTTGTAGCAGAAGCAATAACTTTCAAATTACTAGCTTTATCCAACATTTCTTTATCAATCTTTAAATCAACCTTAATAGCTAGAATACTATAATCTTCAATAATATTCAAAACTGACTCTCTCAAATCTCTAGAATATTCAATAATATCCACTTCACCTAACTCTTGAAAAATATTTCTAGAACTTTCATCAAAATAATCAGGCATAGTAATTAATGTTTTCATAATAAAATAAAAATAAAAAGAATTTAAAAAGTTTTAGTAATAAGTCTGTCCATCTTTAGGTTCTAAAGGGTCATCATCATCATCATCATCGTTTAATCTTCTAAAAGCAATAATAAGACCAACTATAATAATTAAAACAATCAACACAATGAATGCCACTTTCAATGCAGAACCTGTATTACCTAAAACACTACTACTCTCAGCTTCACCAACATTAACACTCATTGATACTTCCTGAACCAAATTACCACTAGCATCTAAGATGTTAACAGTAAAATCATGATTACCTTCAGCATCAGAATCTGGTGTAATTGAAACAGTAACATCTTCTAGTTCTCCAGAAGCAACCATTACTACACTTGGATTAACATCGCTTGAAGCCCATTGTTCTTCACCACTAACTGTTACAGAAAAAGTTTCAGTATTAGCACCAGTATTTACAAAGGTTAATACAAAACTATTTGTTTCACCAACAACAGCATCTAAAGAGTTTGAACTTAAACTTACAGTAACTCCACCATCTTCATTAGAAGTCTCTTCAGAATCAGAACTTGCACCACATGATGCATCATCATTACTTACAGAAACATCAAAAACTTCTTCTAATTCTTCATGTCCTCTATCATAACTAACAGTTACAACTAATTCATATGAACCTTCTTCTAGACAATCATCTAAGTTTAATAATAAATCTACAGAATCTGAACTTTCTTCATCTTCGTTATCTTCTTCAAAAGCAGCTAACTCATCTAAGTATTCAACATCATCTGCAACTTCATTACCATTTGCATCAACAAGAGAAACTTCAACTTTAACATCATCTTCTTTTTCTTCACCAAGGTTTTCTACTCTAACTTCAACATCTAAACTTTCACCAGCTGAAACTGTACTATCAAATAGAACATCTTGAACATCTAAAGAATGTCTTGGTCTTTCTAAGTATAGATCACCATTAACTCTTTCTTCATCTTCATTATCATACACTTCAACATATAAAGTATATTTATTACTATCTTCAACATCCATATCACTTGGTAATTCAACTGTTAATGTTTTTGTATAAGCAACACCTGGTTCAATATCAAAAGTACTAGATACTACTTCAATATCATCATGTTCGTATCCCCCAACCCAAACTTTAACTTTAACATCAACTTCACAATTATCTTCGTCTTCATCACAAGCATCTTTACCTGTTCCAGATACATAAACTTTTACTTCAAAATCATCATCTAAGCTAACTTCTACTGGTAAAAGATCATCATCACCGGTTTCAAATACAACTACTCCATCAACCTTTACAGAATCAATTTCATAAAGATCACTTTCAGCACTTGCAATAGTACTAAGTCCTAATAAGCCTACCAATATTACTAAAATTAGGCCTAGCATTTTAATATTTTTTATCATTTTTTTATGTCCCCCACTGTATATTTATGTATAAAATCATTAAGTTGGACTTATTTAAATCTTGTGGTGTACCCGACGATAAATACTCACTTCAATGTAGTATTAAAAAATAAATAAAATTCACAACTATCCAGAAACAAATTATTCTAATTTTAAAATTTCTTCAATTTCTTGACTTGAAATGGAACAGCCTCTAAGTCTCATTGCCCAAATAACACCATCTAAAACATCTTTCTTCATTCCATCAATTGCATACTTGTCAAACAAGCCCATTTCATAAGCAACAAGTCCCAATTCAACAGACCTAATAATTTTTACATCCTTAAATAATTCTTGAAATTGCTTTAAAGCTTTCTCATCAATTTTAACTGGAGTATGCATTTTATTTTGTAAAATTTTAGCCAAATCTCTTGGGCTTTCAATTAACATTCTTGTACTTCTTTCATCAACTACTAAAGCATCAGCATTCAATTTCTTCACTAATAATAAAGCTCCAATTTCACCTTCATGTAAAACTTTCATAGGCTTTCCTCTTGCATGAAAAATTTTATTAGCAATTCTTTGAACTTTCAATAATTCTTCTGAGCTAACATCTTCTCTCAAACATAAAACTTTTTTCTGAACTTCACTTCTTAATTGCATGGCTTCAAGCTTAAACTTTTTACCTTGTAAAGGAACATCTAAAATTTCATTTCTAACAGATGCAGAAATACAAAATTCACCTTTAAACTTTTTTTTCAAAGGCTCTAAAATCCAAATTAAATTATTCATTGCAATAGTTATCAAACTACTTGAATCAAAAATCAAGGTTTTCATAAATTAAACATCCTCCTTGTATTCTCCAATCTTTTTTTCAACAAAGAAATTTCATCAGCAACTTCACTAACTTTTGTAGCCCC
>JADHVA010000017.1 GCA_016784245.1 Nanobdellota archaeon | reverse complement strand
AGGAATTCTTTCATTAGTTTCAGAAGTTGCTATAGGAATTGTTTCAGAACTAGCAATATTGTAAGCATAAATGTCAATGTTACTTGCTTCGTTTGTTTGCCATACAACATAAGTTCCATCTGTATCTTGAGCATTTTCTTTTGCTGTTGATGAAGTTACTTGGGTTGTTGTAGCTGTGCTTAATCTGTAAAGAAAAATATCTTGTGTGCCGCTTTGTGTACTAACATAAGTTAAGTAATCACCATGTGCTCTTGGATTACTTTGGTCTCCAGTTGTAGAAACTAATGCTGTTTCAGTTTCTGTAGTAATATCATATTGATAAATATTCCAGTCGCTGTCTCTTTCATCTGCCCAAAATATTTTATTATCAGTAATATCAGGAGAAATTTGATGAGCTGGGTTTCTTGTAATTAGCTGTGTACTTTGTGTTGTAATGTCATAAAGGAGGATGTTCCAACTTTCGCCACCTAGACTTTGGTAGACAATGTTGTTTCCATAAACTTTTGGATTTATATTGACATAAGCATTTGAAGTAACTTGGGTAGTTGTTGAAGTAGATGTGTCATAAAGATAAATGTTTAAATTTCCATCAATATTACTTTGGTAAACAATGTAATTTTCGTAAACATCAATTGTATCTTCATCACTGGAAGTTGCAATTAAAGCTTCTTCTGAACTACAACCATAATCTTCAATAGAACAATCTTCAAGATAAAAACCATCAGAATCTGAATCAGTACAAGCAACAACATTTCCAGTTATAGTCGGATTTACTATTGCAATAATTGAAAGAAAAATGGTTACAAAAATTAAAATTGACATTATAATATACTTATTTTCTACTATACCTCTTTTAAAAAACATATTTTAATATTAGGGTAGCTTATTTATAAATTTATTTACTTCGAAAGCTTTATAAGAGAGATAATTGTTAGTGTTTTTGTAGGCTAGGTGGGTGTTTAGCCGTCACCTGCACCACAAGTCGGCTATATGGTGGACTGAAGTCTAAGGGCGGTGTCAGTTGTAATAACAGTCTCAATTCGGACTGTGATGGCTCGTCTTACAGGGTTGGTAATTTAGTGAATTGAGTCAGGGCAGGAATGCAGCAGCTCTAAGCTTTATTGCTGACGCTTGTAAGGTTGCGATCCTGAGGAAGAATTGAGGTTAAACTGTTGTTGTGATTGGCATCCACCTTAGACGGCCTACACTTTAAATTTTAGAAACATAAATGTTTAAATAAAAATTAAAAAAAATTAAAGAAATTTCTTAATTAATATATGGACTTTAGATTCACTATCTTTAATCTTTGAATCCATAGCAACTAAGTAAGAAACTTTGTTTTTTTCTGCAAGTATAGCAATTTCTTTTGATATAATTCCATCAAAAACTATTGCATTAATATCTTTAAGGCTTCTTAAAGTATTTTGAATTTCTGCAGAAGGAACTTTTCCAAGAACTTTCATATCAGCATCTAAAATAAATGCTCCTCTTGTTCCAACAAGATCCTCTAACAACTTTTTGAATTGTTTCTTTTTATCTATTGAGACAATTTCCTTTCTTGTAGTTACCGGTCTTTGTGGATAAGACCTTTGTGTTGTTGTTTTTTGAAAAGTTCTGTTGTTTGTTTGAGATCTTGGTGCTGGTCTAGAATTTACATTATTTCTTAAAGTTGTTCTTGGGGATGGTGTATCTTTAACTTCTAATTTTGCTTGTTCAGCAGTTATTTTTCCTCTAAGAGCTTTATGAATTTCTTTATTTGTAAGTTCTTCAACTTCCTTGCCATCAGGTGCTTTAACAACAAAGTCAACATCTGTAACAGACATAACTTCTCTGATAATTAAATCTCCACCTCTATCACCATCAACAAAGATTGTAACTGTTTTCTTTTCACATAATGGTATAATAGATTTTGGTACAGAAGTTCCATTTAGAGCTATTGCATTCTTAAATCCACACTTTAGCAAGTTCAAGACATCTGCTCTTCCTTCAACAAGAATAATATCATCTGATTCTTTAACTGCTGGACCTGCAGGAAGTTTATCTTTACCAAATTCTTGGACTTCCATCATTCTTACAGATTTAGATACTTCTTCAGTAATTTCTTGACTATCTGGAAGAATATTGTTTGTTAATTCTTTTAATAGTTCCTTTGCTCTATTAATTACAAAGTTTCTTTTAGAAATTCTAACATCTTCAATTTTTTTGATTGCGACTTTTGCATTACATGGACCTATTCTTTGAATTGTTTCCATAGCTGCTGCAACTACAACAGTTTCTGTTTTATCAAGACTTGATGGAATTGTGATAGTACCATATGTTTTACCATTTTTAATTTCACTAATAACTTCTATCCTTCCAATTCTTCCTGATTTTTGTAATTCTCTCAATTCAAGATCTGAACCCAATAATCCTTCTGTTTGACCGAAGATAGCTCCAATTATGTCTGGTCTATCAACTGTTCCTTCAATTTCAATTTCAGTATGTACAATATATTTTGATGATACTGGACTTATTTTTCCCATTTTTTTATCTCCTATATGACAAAATATTCAGAATTCTTATCATCTTACTTGATTTTACTAACTTCTTGTAAAACTTAGCAAATTAGCTTGTTTTTCTCTCTTTTTGTACTAATTTGTTAAACATGAATGATCGTAAGTTAAGTGTGATCTAATCTGAATTTTGCCTTTTATTGTAATTTTAAGCTATTGCCCGCGACACTAACTCTCAAGCTCATAGCTTGACTGATTCATACGCTCCATTGAGTATTCTCGTGGCGGGCGTATTATATTTAGGATATTGTATATTTATATAGTTATTGGTTTAATGATAAATATGGTAAAGATTTATCTCTTTGTCTCTTATAAGTAGTATCTAAATAGAAAAGTTTATATAGCAGTTCAGATCTGAAAAGAGTATAGAGAATAAAATGACAAAAAAAACTAATGATAATGAACACCCTGCAATTGCTTTTGCTAAGTGGTTAGGTAGTTGTGCAGGAGATGGTGTAAGTGCTAGTGTTAGAGGATTAAGATCTGCTGGAGCATATATGAGCCCTAGAATTGTAGATGGTACAAAATTTTTAGCTCCCAAAATTAGAGATGGAGTAGATAAAGTTGGACCTTATGTTTTACCAAATTTAGCTGCTTTAGGATTAATTCATTCTGGAGTAGAAGGTATTGATAATGTAGCAAATATACCTGGATGGCTTGAAACTGGTGCTTTTTGGACTGGTATGGCTGCTTTAGGAGTTACTAATTACGAAATGTTGAATGGTTCCCTAAAAGAAAAAGTTAATGATATTGCTTCAAAATGGGATAATGTTCCTGTAAATGCAAGAGCTGGTATTTTAGCTGGTTTAACTGCTATAATGATTGTTCCGGAAGGACCAAGAGATGCTGTAACATGTGGAATTGGAAGGATTGTAGATGATATTTCTAATATTTATCAAGATAATACTTTGACAGAAGAAGAAGCTATTGAGAAATATGGTAGATTCCAAGTTCCTTCAAAGAGAGATGGGCAATATGTTGTTGATAATTTTGATAGAAATGCACCTTTTGGAGTTTATAGAGCTGGTGGAAGCCATAGAGGTATTGATGATGCATGTGATATTGGAGAAGATGTATATTCACCTGGTGTTGGTAGAGTTAGATCACATATAGATGATGATCTTAATGGTTATGGTATTAGAATTAAATTAGCTGATGGAAAAGAAGCAACTTTGATTCACTTAAATGAAGCTTCAGATTTAGAAGCTGGAGATTTAGTTAGTTTAGATACAGTTGTTGGAGAATGTGGTTGTTCAGGAAATTGTATTGGAAGCGATGGTGTAATTAGTGGTAATGAATATCCTCATACTCATTTTCAGTTGAAAAATGGTGTAGGTGGATCTGTAATTAACCCTACTTCATATATTTTAGGAGATGAAGATGCTGAGTTACAAGCAAAAATGGAAAGAAGTCCAGAAATTTATATGCCTTTTTTAGAACAGATTGCAGAATTAGATGGTTATAGAATTGAAAGAAGAAATGGAGATAGCGGACAATGAATACTAGAACAAAAATATTAGGAGCCTCATTAGGTATATTAGGTTTATTGAGTGCAGGAAATTTAGGACATTTGTATGATAGTAATGATTCAGTTAGTGAAACTAGAGTTGAAGAAAGAGCAGAAGAAACAAGTTCAGGTTGTAACCTAGGTGAGAGAATTGGTAATGTTTTAAGTGGTAGACAATTAGAAGGGAAATTAGGAACCTTAGAAAATGATGCAAAAGTTTTGAATAGAATTGGAGATTATGGATTAAGTACTGAAGATTTAGCTTATGTTACAAGAGTTGTATTTTTAGAAGGTTCTTATGATAGACATGCTCAAAATTTAGAAGATTATAAAGATGGTTTTGAAGCAATTGCATTTTCAGTTTTGAATAGATGGAATTATGATAATGAAAAAGGAACTCATCATTTTTTTGGAAGAAATGGTGATAGAAATAAATTAAAAAGTATTATGACAGAACCCGGAGCTTTTGAAGCAGTTGTAAATTATTCTAGATACTTACAAGATTTTGAAGGAGAAAATGGAGATATTACAGTAATGGCAAATGGACCTCATTTTAGAGAAAGAGCTAAAGTTGAAGCTGCGTATAAAGCTGTAGTAGATGTTTTAGGTGGAAGAGTTAGAGATAAAACTGGTGGAGCTGTTTTCTATAAAGCAGATTATCTTTCAGATACTTGGGAAGGTACTGAAGCTTTTTGGACAAATGGACAAAGATGTAATAGACATTTTACAGAGAAAGTAAACACTCATGAGTTTTTTAGTGTAATAGATTGTAATTAATTCTTTTTTTTAAATTATAAAATGGGCCTAGGAGGATTTGAACCCCCATCAACTGGTCCTTGGCCAAGAGTTTTTGCTCTTTGAAGCCAGCCGCACTTTATAGTGCTCGTTGAAAGCATATCCAAGTTATGCTATAGGCCCATATAATGAATCTGGGTTTATTCTACCTTTTAAGATTTGTGTTCTTTGTTTATATGTTGTTTTTGGTGGACAGAATCCAAATTTTTTCCAAATTTGGTATCTACTTAGCTTTGTAGGGTTTTTTATTTTTATTTCTTTGATCCATTTATTTAGATTATTCTTACCTGTTAATTGAATAATATATTTTATATTTTCTTTTACCTTTTTTGGTTTTTTCCTGTAAAATTTTGGTTTAAATCCTAATTTTATTAATAGAAAATAATAATCTTGGGCTAATCTTTTTGATGTTGAGCTAAATAATATCCTAGGATAATAATGTCTAGTTTTTTTAAATTTTGATTTATTGTATATTTTTTTATCAAATGATAAACTTCCATCTGTATCAAAACAACCTCTTACAAAAGCTATTATTACTTGTTTGTTTTTTGATTTTAGTATTTTTTCAGGACAAGAAACAATAAATGTTTTTTTACCTGAGGGGAAATTTAATTTTTTTAATAGATTAATAATTTTTTTATCTCTTGAAACAAATCCATAAGTATTTCTTGTTTTAAAGAATTTATTATTTATTTTTATATTGAAAGATTTTTGAAATAATTTTGAAATATGTTCGTCATAATATTCTTTTTCTTCTATATTTCCACTGATATCTAATTCTTTTCTTTTTCCTTCATATCTTAGATAACCATCACCTGCATGAATACCTGCTATTTCAGCTATTTCCTTTGTTAGTTGCATTTATTGATTATATCTCTTAGATTATTTAAGTTCTGCGTGTACCTATGTCCGATGTCCACACTTATTTTTGAAGTTGTGATATAAAAATCTCTACAAAGCCTCTGTTACTATGCTAAGGTTTAAATAGTTACAAATTATTGTTAATTTGGTGAACGAAAATGTTCGAAAAATATTTCTCGGAAAATTTCTCTTGTATGGGGATTCCTGTACCGACAGTAGATATTACTGATATAATTATTTACAAAAAACAAGAAGAAGAAAGGAGAAGAAGAAGTGAATATGGTGTACCAAATGAATTACCTTTGCATGATGACTGGAGTGAGTATAGAGAAGATAGTGATCCGACAAATAATAAAGAACCTGAAAGAGGTTGGACTATTATTGATGATATAATTTAATAGAAAGTTTTTTAATTTAGATTTGTTTTAATTTTTAAAATGGAAAAAGGTGATATTGAATTAGTAGTTAGTGATGTGATTCTAAATTTTCCTAAAACTGTTGATAAACCTATAATTTTATTTTTAGAAAAGAAAAGATTTTCTCATATGTTGGATTTGATGGATTTAAAAAAACATCTTAGCAAAACTCCTTGTTTTGTTGCAGAAATGAAAGGTGGTAATGTAATTTATTTTTGTGAAGAAATTGTTAATGGTTTAATAAAAGGTTTTCATAGAGAAAATAAAAAAAAGTTTATTGAAGCGATTACTTTGCATGAATTATTTCATATTTGGAATAATTTTAAAGTTAAAAATAATGAAGAAGCTTTATTTTCTGAAACTGTGGTTTGGGGAGAAATGAAAAAAATTTATCCTGAGCATTATAAATTTTTGGTGAAATTTGTTAAGAAAAGATAATTATATAAAGTTCTCTTAATAAATATAATTTTATGGCAGAGAACGAAATGGGCTTAACAGTGAAAAAAGACGAAGACTTTTCTGAGTGGTATACTCAGATTCTACAGAAAGCAGATCTATCAGATATTAGATTTGGTATTCAAGGTTTTATCGTCCAAAAGCCCTGGGCTTATATGATTATTAGAAAAATTTATGATTTGCTTGAAAAAGAAGTTGAGATGCAAGGACATTTACCTTATAGATTTCCAACTGCAGTTAAAGAAAAAGATTTAATGAAAGAAGAAGAACATGCTGGATTTACACCAGAAGTTTTTTGGGTTTCTGAAGCTGGAGATAAAAAAATTGAAGAAAGGTTTGCATTAAGACCAACAGGTGAAGCACAAATTTATCCAATGTATTCTTTGTGGTTTAGAAGTCATAGAGATCTTCCATTTTTAGCTTATCAAAGTAGGAATTCTGTTTTTAGAAATGAAATGACTACAAGACCTTTCATAAGAGGAAGAGAGTTTATGTTTTTTGAATCTCATAATGCATATAATGAACATCAAGAAGCTTTGGATCAAATCAAAAAAGATTTAGAAACTTGTGATGAAGTTATTGGAAAAAAAGCAAAGATTCCTTTTTATTATTTCAAAAGACCACAGTGGGATAAATTTTTAGGAGCTGATGATACATTTACACCAGATACAGTTATGCCTGATGGTAAAAGAAATCAGTTAGGATCTACACATGATTTAGGAACTAATTTTGCAAAAGCTTATGATATAAAAGTTAGAGCAAAAGATGGAAAACAACAATTAGTATATCAAACTTGTTTTGGACCTGGGATCTGGAGAATTTTTGCAGCTATGGTAGGAATACATGGAGATGATAATGGTTTGATAATACCTTTTGACTTTGCGCCTGTGCAAGTTGTGATTGTTCCAATTATTTTTAGTAAGAAAAAAGAATTAACAGAAAAAGTTTTGACAATGTGTAAAAAACTTGAAACTGATATTAGACAAATGGGTTACAAAGTTAAGTTAGATGATAGAGATTATGAAAGTCCAGGAGCAAAATATAATCATTGGGAATTGAAAGGTGTACCTATGAGGTTAGAAGTTGGCCCTAAAGAAGTTGATGAGAAAGTTGTTAGTCTGAAATTAAGAACTGGTGGAAATAAAGAAAAAGTTAAAGTTAGTGATTTGAAAAAAGTAATTTCATCAAAGGCTAAAGAACTGGATAAAGAAATTGAAGTTAGAGCTCAGAAATATTTTAAAGGGAATGTTAGAGAAGCAAGTGATTTGAAAGATTTAGTGAAAATAATGAAAGAGCATAGAGGTTTTATTAAAGTTCCTTTTTGTTCTGTTGAGATGGATGGAGAGAAATGTGAAGAGGAAATGAAAGCTGAAACTCAAGGTGGAAGAGTATGTGGAACTTTGTATCCTAAAGAAGATAAAGTGGCAAAAGGACAAAAGTGTATTGTTTGTAAGAAAACAGCAAAGCATATGGTGTATATTGCTAAGAGTTATTGAGATACACAATTTTTATATATTTCTTTTACTTTATATTTAGGTATGAAAGAGAAGTATATTGATGAATTAGAATTCTGTTTGGCATTATGGGATAAAAAGGGATTTTGTCAGTTTGGAAAGAGAACTAATTGTTTAGATTGTGCAGCACCATATCTTTTATTGAAATTAATTAGTGGTGAAGTGATTCATGGAGAAGATGTTAGAAGATTAAGTTTATATGAATGGCAGCAGAAATTAGAAGAGATTAAGAAATAATTCTTTTTTTCTTTTTATTATACAAAAATTTTATAAACTCATTAATTAGTTAATAAGACATGGTTCTAGAATCACTAATAGGTGTTAAGCAAGCTGAGAATTCTCCATGGTATGTTTTTATGTTGGGATTTTTGTATGCATCTGTTGCAACTTTCTTAAGTTTGTGGATATTTAGAAGTGAAGCTAGTTTAATTTTAGTTTTTTTAATTGTGTTTGCATCGTTGCCTTTAATCTATAAAACCTTAAAATTTGAAGCATATAAAGATTTGAAATTAAAGAGTACAGATAATTTACCTGGATCACACTTTAGAGCTTTGAGAGCTTTTATGTATTTATTTTTAGGATCTGTTTTAGCAATGTCTATTTGGTATGTTTTTTTACCTTCAGAAATTATTTATGATTTATTCGCTTCACAAATTTCTACTATACAAGCAGTTAATAGTGGAGCAACTACAGGAAGTGTTACTGCGTGGAATTTTTTATCTGTTATTATTGTTAATAATTTGAAAGTTTTGACATTCTGTATTTTGTTTTCATTTTTCTTTGGAGCAGGAGCAATTTTTATTTTGACTTGGAATGCTTCAGTTATCAGTGCAGCTATTGGAAATTTTATTAGAACAAATATGGCACAGTATGCAGAAAGTTTTGGTTTGATTAAAGTTGCAGGATATTTTCATATTTTTTCTATGGGTTTGTTAAGGTATATGATGCATGGAGTTTTTGAAATTTTAGGATATTTTATTGGTGGTTTAGCTGGTGGTTTGATTTCTGTAGCAATGTTGCATAGAGAATTTGAAGGTGATCAGTTTAAGAAAATTATGAAAGATTCAATTGATTTAATTATTTTAGCAGTTCTAGTTATTATTGTAGCAGGTTTAGTTGAAGTATTTGTGACTCCTCTGTTCTTTTAGTTCAGAAATTTTATAAAGAGTATTTCTTAGGAGTGAGATATGTGTGGGATTGCAGCTTATTATGGAAGAAGAAATGGTGTTCCTATTGTTGTTGAAGGTTTGAAAAGATTAGAGTATAGAGGTTATGATTCTGCTGGGATTGCAATACTTCAAAATGGTGAAATAGAAATTATAAAGACAAAGGGAAAAGTAAAACAACTAGTCGAATTATCTAAAAATAAAATTGGTAATGTAGTGATAGCACATACGCGCTGGAGCACAAATGGGCAGCCAAATCACATTAATTCGCATCCTCATTCTTCAATGGATGGAAAGATAGCTATTATACATAATGGGATTATTGAAAATCATAGTAAACTTAAAAAAGAGTTGATAGAAAAATATGGTTATGAATTTAAATCTGAAACTGATTCAGAAGTTATTGCACAATTAATTCAATATTTTTATGAAGGTGATTTTGAAGAAGCATTTAGAAAAATGTTGACAAAGATTGATGGTGCTTTTGGAATTGTTGCTTTACATCAAGATCATGATCAGATGATTTGTGCAAAGAAAGGTTCTCCTTTAGTTTTAGGAATTGGGGAAAATGAGTTTTTTTTAGGTAGTGATGCTTCTCCCTTTTTAGATTATACTAAGAATGTTATTTATTTAGATGAAATGCAAATGGCAGTAATAAGTAAAGATAATTATGTTGTTAAAGATTTTAAAGGATTTAATTTGAATGTTGAAATTGAAACTATTCCTTATGGTATTGAAACAATTCAAAAAGGTGGATATGATCATTTTATGTTGAAAGAAATTTTTGAGCAGTGTGATACAATAAGGGATTGTTTTAGAGGGAAAATTAGGAATATTGATGGGATTTCTGTAAGTAAGGAAGATGTAAAAAGAATAGTTTTTGTTGCATGTGGTACAAGTTTTTATTCTGCATTAGTTGCAAAATATATTATTGAAAGAAAAACTCATATTCCTGTTGTTGTAGAGCAAGCTTCTGAGTTTAGGTATAGAAAACCAATGTTGTATAGTAGTGATTTAGTTATTGCTATCTCACAATCTGGAGAAACTGCTGATACTTTAGAAGCAATTAGATTGTCAAAAAAAGTTGGAGCTAAAGTTGCAGGAATTGTAAATGTTACAGGGTCTTCAATTGCAAAAGAATGTGGACAAGGAATTTATTTACATGCTGGTCCTGAAATTGGAGTTGCATCAACAAAAGCTTTTAGTTCGCAAATAGTAGCTTTTATTTTACTAAATATGTTTTTTAACCAAAGCCCATATTATAGAACAGAACTTATAGATGATTTAGTTAAATTACCTGAAGTTGTAAAAGGATTTTTAGAAAGAAATTATGTTGATAAAGTTGCAGAGAAGTATAAAGATGCAAAATATTTCTTGTTTATGGGGAGAGATATTAATTTTCCCGTGGCAATGGAAGGTGCGTTGAAGTTGAAAGAAATTTCTTATATTCCTGCTGAAGGTTATCCTGCTGGAGAAATGAAACATGGGCCAATTGCTTTGATTGATGAAAATGTTCCTTCAGTTTTTATAATTAGAAAGGATGAAGTATTCCCTAAAGTTATTTCAAATATGGAAGAAGTGAAAAGTAGAAAAGGTAAAATTATTTGTATTTGTGATGAAGTGAATGAAGATATTGAAAGATTAGCTGATGATATTATTTTAGTGCCTAAGGTTAGATGGGAGTTAAGTCCTATAGTTAATGTGATACCTTTACAGCTTTTAGCTTATCATATTGCTAAATTGAATGGGAAAGAAATTGATCAACCTAGGAATCTTGCAAAGAG
>JADHVA010000016.1 GCA_016784245.1 Nanobdellota archaeon | reverse complement strand
GAGTTAGAAATTACATTAACTTCAAGAGGTAAAGGAGAGAGGAAAGCCCCATTAGCTGGATTGCCTTACCATGCTTTAGAACCATATTTGAAAAAATTAGTAAAGAAAGGATATAAAGTTGCAATTTGTGAACAGTTAGAAGATCCAAAGAAAGCTAAGGGTTTAGTGAAGAGAGGAGTTGTTAGAATTGTTACACCTGGAACTTTGTATGAACAAGAAGGTAAACATAATAATTATATTATGAGCTTGTTTATTCACGGAGAAAATTTTTATTCTGCAGTTTGTGATGTTTCAACTGGTGAGTTTTTTGTTTCTGAAGGTTTTGATTATGTTAATGTTGAAGAATGTGTTATTCCTTCAAGTTTATTAGTGAATAAAGAAATAATTTCTGAGCTAAAGAAAAAAGGTTTGTTTTTATCTGAAGTTGAAGATAGATATTTTTCACAAGATTATTCTTATAGAACTTTAACTGATCATTTTAAAGTTCTTTCATTGGAAGGTTTTGGATTGAGTAATAATGATTCTAAAGTAAAAGCTGCTGGTGCTTTGTTGGCTTATCTTAGAGATACACAAATGAATGCTTTATCTCATATTAAAAAAATTAAAGTTGTTTTTGAAAAAGAAGAAATGATTTTAGATAGTGTTGCAGTAAGAAATTTGGAATTGTTCAAAAATGTTTTAGATCATAATACTAAAGGAAGTTTAATTTCAATTTTAGATAAAAGTCATACTTCAATGGGTGCAAGGATGATTAGAAAATGGTTGGCTAAACCTTTGTTAGATGTAAATAAAATTAATTCTCGTCTGGAAAAAGTTGAATTTTTGATTAAAAATTTATTAGTAAGAGAAGATTTGAAAAGAATTTTGAAAGAAGTAAGTGATTTAGAAAGGTTGATGGGGAAAGTAAATTTAGGAAGTGTAAACCCTAGAGATTTGTTAGCTTTGAAACATTCTTTGAAATATATTGAAGGGATTAATATTGAAGAGTTTGGAGATTTAGCAAAGTTTGAAGGTTTTGGAGAATTGATTAGTATAATTCAAAATGGAATAAGGGAAGATGCTTCAGTTTCTGTGAAAGATGGTGGAGTAATTAAATTAGACTATAATGAGAATTTAAAAGAACTGCATGATATTAGAAAAAATAGTAGAAGTTATTTATCAAATTTAGAAATGCAAGAAAGAGAAAAAACAGGAATTAAAAATTTAAGAATTGGTTTCAATAGAGTCTTTGGATATTATTTTGAAGTTTCTTCTGGTAATTTAAATTTAGTTCCGGATTATTTTATTAGAAAACAAACTTTAACAAATTATGAAAGGTTTGTAACTGAGGATTTGAAAAGAGAAGAAGAAAAAATATTAAGTGCTCAAGAAAAAATTGGAGAATTAGAACAAGATATATTTGCTAAAATTGTTGAAGAAGTAAAAGAGTTTACAGAGATTGTGCAGGATGTTGCTTTGAGGGTTGGAGAAATTGATGTATTAGTTTCTTTTGCAATAGTTTCTATAGAAAATAATTATGTAAAACCTTTTGTAGAAGATTCTGAAATTTTAGAAGTTGAAGAAGGTAGACATCCTGTTATTGAATTAGCTACAGATTATATTCCTAACAAAGTTTCATTTAATGGTTTTGAAGTTATGATTATTACTGGTCCAAATTTTTCTGGAAAAAGTTGTTATATGAAACAAGTTGCTTTGACAGTTATTATGGCACAAATGGGATGTTATGTTCCTGCAAAAAGTGCAAAGGTTGGAATTGTTGATAGAATTTTTACAAGGATTGGAGCTTATGATGATATGATTTCTGGACAAAGTACTTTTATGGTTGAGATGAATGAGACTTCTAATATTTTGAATAATGCGACCTCTAAAAGTTTGATCTTATTAGATGAAGTTGGTAGAGGTACTAGTACTTATGATGGTGTTTCTATTGCATGGGCAGTTGTAGAGTATATTTATAATCGAATTAAAGCTAAAACTTTGTTTGCAACACATTATCATGTTTTGAATAAACTAGAAGGAAGTTTTGAAAATATTAATAATTATAATATTGCTGTGAAAGAAGAAGGTGAAGAAATTGTGTTTTTGAGGACTTTGTTGAAAGGGGGTACTGATAAAAGTTTTGGAGTTTATGTGGCAAAATTAGCTGGTTTACCAGATGAAGTTATTGAGAGAGCTAAAGAAGTTCAAGGTAAATTAGAAAGTAGTGATACTAGTTATAGAGTCGATGCTAAGAAATTAGAGAAACAAAGAAGATTGTTTTAGTTAAGAAAAATATATAAATTGAGTTTCTTTAGTTATATAGATGATATGGTTTAAAAGTTTTGCAGAGAAAGAATTTTTATTAGAATTAGATAGTATTGTTGGAAAAGGAATGAGTAGAAAGTATAATGCTATTTTATGTGAGAAATCTAGTGAAGATGGAAAACAACAAAAATTTGAATTACATTTTTTAAGTTTACCAAAATCAGGATTTAAATTGCAATGGTCAAAACCTAAGAGTGGTGGAATATTTACTGTGCCTAAATTTAATGATAAAACTAAAAGAAAATTAAGTAGAAAAGTTCACCCTTCATTCATAACTTTAGGATATGCAACTTCTGTTAATGGAAGAGGAATGAAGAGTGCAGAAGATGTTTTGAAATTTGTTAGAATTTTAAGAAGAAATGGTTTGGTAATTATTCTTTAGTCGTTTATGTTTTTTAATTATGTCTAATAAGGTTATTTTGGGCTTATTTTAAGTATTCAAGGATAAATTGTATTATAGAAAGGTTTATATATTAATTATTACTGCATAGTAATAAAATGAGATTAACAAATATGTTGGGACCATTAATTTTGAGTGGATGTATTGGACATCAAAATGTAGAAGTTAGTCCTGATTATGATTCTAGTTATACTAAATCAAGTTTTCAAGCAGATATTCAAAGAGAATTAAGTAAACATGATCCAGTTTCTTTAAGTGTTTTAGAAAGAGATTATACTCAAAGAAATAGTAATGATAATGCAACAAGATTTAGATTTTTGAATGATAGTTCTGAAAGTAGTTTTGTAGCTGCATTTAATCCTACACGTAATGAATTAATTTTACCTTTTTATACAAATGATTTAGAAGAAAATGAAGAAGTTATTGGAGCTTTAGATCATGAACTTTGGCATAGTATTTATTTTAATGTTTTTGAAAGAGGAAGTTTAGATGGATATGATGGTCCAAGTTTAGAAGAAGCAAAAGAATATTGTTCTGTAAATGTTAATAGTGATAGATTTCAAGGTGTTAGAGATGAAGTTGAATTTAATACTCAGTTTAGAGGAGCTATGGTAAGATATAACCATAATGTAGAAAAGTTAGATGATATAGAAAGTCTATTTAGAAATATGGAAAATACTTTACCTAAAATAGATTTTGAACGTTTTAGAGGATATGTTGATGATGATGTTATTGATAGAATTATGGAAGATTGTGAAGAATATGATAGTAAGTATATTTCAATAAATTTAGATGATTTGCTTGAAGATAGTTCTTTTGTTGATAAAATTTTTGAAGAAAGAGAATATATTCGAAGTCAAAAAGGAATTTCAGAAAATTTAGAAGGACAAGAAAAAAAAGATTTTTTAGAAGATTTATTAGGTCATTTTGAAATTTTTAATGATTATTTTGAAGAAGATTCTTTGAGAGAACAATATGATGCTGCAGTAGAATTAGAAAGTGATTTGTACAATTTAGGTTTTGATTATAGGGTTGCTGAATTTGAAAGTAAGATTAATGGAATTGATAGGGAGACTGCTGAATTGGTAGTAGGAAGTTCAGAAATAACTGAATTGTTAGAAGAGAAATCTACTTTGGAAGCAAATTTAAAATCATTATTATTAAGAAGAGATATTTTTGGTACTCCTCAAAAACGTAGTTTTGATGATGTAATGGGCTTTTTAGATTATATTACAATTAAAGCAAAAAGTAATGATACTATTTATAATTGTGATGAATTTTTAGCAAGAGAATTTGATGAAATATATAGTTTGGATTTTCAAGAAATGAATGAACAAGGTTGGCCTTTAACAAGAGAAAGTTTAGATTTTTGGAGTAGATTTACTGTAAATGGTGAACCAATGTTTGGAAAAGGAATTGAGAAATATGGACTTGCTTTAGATTTAATAGAAAAAGGTAAAGATCCTGAGAAAGTAAAAGAAAAATTAGAGTTTGCTGAAGATTTTAAATATCAAAGAAATAGTTTTAATTGGGCTAGTGAAGATTTTCAAGTTCAAGGTGATATACCGAGTTTTGAAAATATGGATGATATGGTTCAAGATATGATTGATAATATGATTGAAAATTCAGAAGATAGTATGTAATGATTAAGATATATTTTTTTAAATCTTATAATTCTTTTTTCTTATATGATTAAAGTATTAGATGAAAAATTAGTGAATAAAATTGCAGCTGGAGAAGTAATTGAAAAACCTTTGAATGTTGTGAAAGAGTTAGTTGAGAATTCTTTGGATGCTGGAGCACAAAATATTTTTGTTGAAATTTCTCAGAATTTAATTAAGGTAGAAGATGATGGGAATGGGATGAGTAAAGAAGATTTAGAGAAATGTGTTTTGAGACATGCAACTAGTAAAATAAATGATTTTAATGATTTGATTAATGTTGGAAGTTTTGGTTTTAGAGGAGAAGCTTTGTCAAGCATTGCAGCAGTTTCTGATTTAACTATTATTAGTAAATTTGGTGATTATTTAGAAGGAAATGAGTTAAGAGTTGAAGGAGGTGTTCTTAGAAATTTGAGATCTTTAGGCTGTTCTAAAGGAACTATAATTGTTGTTAAAGATTTATTTTTTAATACTCCTGTAAGAAATAAATTTTTAGATATGAGAGAGAATGAAAGAATTGTTGATTTTTTAGAAAGATTTGTTTTGTTGAATTCTGTTAGATTAAAATTAAAATTAAATGGGAAGATTGTTTTAGATGTTAATGCTGAAAATTTGAAAGATAGAATTGCTCAAGTTTATGGTTTAGAAGTTGTGAAACATTTGGAAGAAATTAATTTTGAAGAGTTGGGGGTGAGGGTTTCTGGTTATGTTTCAAAACCAAGCTTTGTTAGAAGTGATAGAAAAATGCAAAGTTTTTTTGTAAATTCTAGGTTAGTGGAAAGTGAAGAAATTAAGAAAGGTTTGTATGATGCTTACAAAAGTATTTTGTTTGTAAATAAACATCCATTTGCAGTTTTGAATTTAGGAATGAAAGGAGTAGATGTTAATGTGCATCCTGCTAAAAAAATAGTTAATTTTACTTTGCCAGATAGAGTTTATAGTTCTGTTTTTAATGCTATAAGAGAAACTTTTAAAGAGAGTAATGTTGAGTTTGAAGTTAAGCAAGAAGTTTTTAGTCAAGTGTTTAAGAAAGAAAAAAAAGTTGAAGTTAAAGAGAGATTTCAAAAAGAAAAACAAGTTGAGTTTGTTGAAAAAAAACAAGAAGGTTTTTCTAAGTTGCCTCAAATGAGAATTTTAGGAGTTGTGAATAAAACTTATTTTTTGGCTGAAGTTGAAGATGGTTTAATGGTAATTGATCAGCATGTTGTTGAAGAAAGAATTAATTATGAAAAATTTATGAAAGAATTTATGGATAAAAAAGTTGAAGTTCAAGAATTGTTGAGTCCAGAATTGATAGAATTTAGTTTAAGTGAAAGTTTGAAAGTTAAAGATAATATTGAAAAATTGAAAGAGTTTGGTTTTTATTTAGAAGAATTTGGAGAGAATAATTTTAGATTGAGGAAAGTTCCTTTATTGTTTGGTAAAGTTAAAGGTGAAGAATTGTTGAAAGAAATTTTAGTTGATTTTAAAGAAGATAAAAAAGAAGAAATAATTACAAGAATGTCTTGTAGAAATTCTATCAAAGCTGGTGATTTAATGAGTATATCTGAGATGTATTCAAAGTTGAAAATTTTGGATAAATGTGAATTACCTTATACTTGTCCACATGGTAGGCCAATTATGGTAAAATTAAGTGTAGAAGATTTAGAAAAAATGTTTAGAAGAAAAGGATTTTAAGATTTTTTATGCGATAAAATTAAATTATGAATTTTTTTCTCCATTTTTACAGGGTCTTTTATGTAAAGTAATTTAATATTTCCTTCTTCAGATTGTTCTGCTGTGTAAAGTATTATATCTCCACAATTTACTATTCTATCCCAAAAACTAATCTCTGTATTAATATTGGTAATTTTACTATAAGGTACAGTGTTTGTTTTTATTCCAAATATTTTTTTAACTACTACTATATGAGTTTTATAAAATTTGTAGGAAGTTGCATAAATTTTTAGAATAGTTTTAATTTCTATGATTATTGGAATTATAAAAATTGCAAGAATCATAATAGAAGCAATAATTAAAAGATAAGTTAATTCAATTGGGAAAAATAAGTTAATCAAAAATATAATTATAATAATTGGAATTAATATTAAAATTAGATAAAATAAGTTTTTTAAGATTGTTGGAAGTAAAGCATTAATGGCATTAGGATCAAGTTCGAATAATAATTTTTCTTCAGCCATATTTAGTTATAATTTATTCTATTTTATATAGTTTTTTATTAGAGAAAAGCTTTTATATGATGATTTCAATACAAATGTTAATTCTTTTTGGGGAAAGAGCGATATTTAGGGAAAGGGAATGTTTTAGGCAAGTTTGCTTGAACATTTGGTGATAAATTGAGGTAAAGAAACTATGAGAAAAATAATATTATTAATAATTGCTATGAGCTTTTTATTAGCTGTTAGTGTAAGTGCAGTTGACATAGATGCATGTCAGGTTTTAGATGTTTCAGGTGAAACATATACTTTGACTGCAGATTTAGAAGGAAGTTATGATGGTTCTTCATGTATTGAAATTACTGAAGATAACATAACTTTAGATTGTGATGATTATTCTATTTATTCTGAAGAAGATAATGATTTACTTTTATCTGAAGTAGAAGGAACTATGGTTCAAAGTTGTAATTTTTTAGGTACAAATATTGAAATTTTTGAATCTGATGGTAATTATTTTGAAGGTTCAAATTTTGATGGAGAAGGAGAATTGACAATTGGATTAAATTCAGATAATAATGAGTTTTATAATAATTATTTTACTATGCCTGTAAATGTTGCTGGAGCTAGTAATGCTTTTTACAATAATTATTTTTATAATACTGGTGAAGTAGATGTAAAAATTAATGGTTTAGGAACAACTACTTTTAGTTTGAGTTCAATAATTGAAGCTGAAAATATAATTGGTGGATATTATATTGGTGGAAACTATTGGGCTAATACAGAAGGAACTAGTTTTAGTGAAACTTGTGAAGATGTTGATGGGGATGGTTTTTGTTTCAAATCAAGGAAATTTAACTTCATATAATTATATTTCAAGCATGGTTAGAGAAGAATTAGTTGAAGATGTTTTAGAACATGTATTAGACTTAGGTGATGTAAGTTTAAGTTTAGTTATATCTGAAATTTTATCTGAAGATCCAAATGTAAATTTAGAAGTTGTAGTAACTGGAGAAATTCCAAATGAAACCAGTAGTATTGAATATTACTTTTTGAAAGCTGTGGATGTTGATATTTTGGATGATGAAGATTATACATTAAGTAGTGCAAATTTAACAATTAGTTATACTGAAGATGAAATTGCAGTTGATAATTTAGATGAATCAACTTTGTCTGTGTATTATTATAATGAAACAAGTTCTGAATGGGAAGCTCTTGAAGGAACAACAATTGATACAGATGCAAATACAGTTTCAGTAGAAGTTGAACACTTTAGCTTATATGGAATCTTTGGTTCACAAGCTTCAAGTTCTGGTGATAGTGGAAGTGATGGTGGATCCTCTGGAGGTGGAGGAGGCGGAGGAGGTTCAAGTTCCTCAAGTAGTAGTTCTAGTGATGATGAAGAAGAAATTATCGAAGAGCCAGAAGGTTTAAGTGATGATGACGAAGAAGAAGTTGTAGAAGAAGTTGAAGTAGTTGTTGAAGAAGAAACTGAAGAAGAAACTGAAGAAGAAATTGTAGAAGAAGAAGTTTCTGATGAAGGAAGTGCATTTAGTGCAATTACAGGTTTATTTTCTTTAGAAAAAGTTAAATCAGATCCACTAAGAGCAGGAATAGGAGTTGGAATTGTTTTTGTTGGTTTAGGTTTAGGTTTTCTATATAGAAAAAAACTAAAACTACTTTTTAGTTAGTTTTTTAAACTTCTTTTCTTTTTTATTTTTTTATGAAAAAATTATTTATTCTTATTTGTTTCTTATTCTTATTAGTAGGATGTTCTGTTGAGGAAGATGTGAATTATAGTCTTGTTAATTCTGAAATTATTGATGTTAATGGAGTAGAAGTTATTCAAAAAGATTTTTTGATTGAAAATCCTACAAGTAATGCAATGTTAGATGTTTCAATTTATTATTCTAAAGGGGAAATTTTACCTGTTGCAATTTTAATTCCTGGAGGTTTAGGTTCAAAAGAAGATTTTACAGAAAAAAAATCTTATGGTGGTTTTAATGCTCCTGAGTATGGAGCTTCATTAGGTAATATGATTATAGTTTTTAGTCCAGATGGTAGAGGAAAAAGTGAAGGTGAAGAAAATTATAATGGTTATATTGCTCAAGATGGTTTATATGAAATTTATAAATTTGTAAAAAATTTAGATAATATTGATCAAGATAATATAGGTTTTATTTCTTATTCTTTTGGTGTAGCTATGGCTTCTGGTGTTTTAGGAAGATATGAAGTTCCAGTAAAATATTATATTGAATGGGAAGGGCCAGTTGATAGAAATTATGTTACTGTTGGTTGTGAAGAAGCTGAAATTGATATTCTTTGGACAAAACAAAATCCTTGTATTGATGATGAATTTTGGAATGAAAGAGAAGCAATAAATTATGTTTCAAATTTTGATGTTGAATATTTTCAAATAATACAAAATGAAGAAGATCATGTACAAAGTTCTTCAAGTCATTCTATTGATATGAATAATGAAGCAATAAAATATTTGGATTGGGTTAGAGTTAATAATGGAGAAATTAATGTTGAATATAATCTTGAAACTATTTCTTATATTGAAGAAGAATATGATATTGTTGAAAAATCTTTTGAATATTTAGATGAGTTTAGTTCTTAAAAAAATCGTTAATAGAAAGTTTTATAAATGGCTAATTAGGGTGTAAAAGTATGAAGATTTTAGCAGCTGGAGATATTCATGGAGATATTGGTTTAGCTAGAGAATTAGCTCAAAAAGCAGACGATGAGAATGTGGATACTGTTATTTTATGTGGTGATTTAACTGGTGAAGATGAAGATGTAAATGGTATTGTTGGTATTTTTAACAAACCAGTATTTATTGTTCCTGGAAACCATGATTCTGAAGCAACAATTGATTTTTTATCAGAGAGATATTATCATGCAAAAAATTTACAAGGCTATGGATATAAAAAAGATGGAATTGGATTTGTTGGATGTAGTTCTGTTAATTTAGGATTGTGGCAAATGCCTGAAAATGATATTTTTAATATGATAAAGAATGCAAGTGATTATGTAAAAGGTTGTCAGAAAAGAGTTATTGTTAGTCATGTACATCCTGATAAAAGTAAAATGGCAACATTGTCTGGATTTGCTGGAAGTAAAGGTTTGAGAAAAGCAATTGATGAATTAAAACCTGAATTTGTTTTATGTTCACATGTTCATGAAGCTGATGGTATTGAAGAAAAAATTGGTGACACAAAAGTTATAAATGTTGGAAGAAAAGGAAAAGTTATTGAGGTTTAAAATGGAAAGAAAAATAATTGATTTAGGAGTTAATGTTAGTTCAACAAAAGTAGCAAATAAACTATTAAGTTTATTAATTAGTGAAGGTAAATTGGATGAAAATGCTGAAATGTTTGGTCCTAATGAAGGACCTTTTTTAGTAGAAAATAGTACAGTTCCAGGATCTGAAATTGTTTTTTCAGTATATAGAAGTTTTGAAAATGGAACTTATAGAATTGATTATAGAAAAGATTTATTAGCTAATGAAGATTTTATTAAGTTAAAATCCTTGTATTGAGGTTTAAAATGGAAATTACAAAAAATATGGGAATAGGAGAAGTTTTAGAAAAACATCCTAAAGTTGCAGAAGTTTTTAGAGAGTTACAAATTCAGTGTGTTGGTTGTATGGCTGCGCATTTTGAAAGTATTGAAGAAGGTTTTAGAGCTCATGGAATGAGTGATGAAGAAATTGATGATGCAATAAAAAAAATGAATGCAGCGATTAATGAAGATTAATTTTTTAGTTTTTTTGATATTTTATTTTTTTAACTTTTTTTAGATAAATAGAAAAGTTTATACGTAAGGTTGTAATATATGTTAATATGAGAAAGTTAACAATTGAACAACAACTGAGGAAATTTTTGTTTTCATAAAAAAATACTCTTTCTATTGATGAAGCAATAAAAATTGTCAAAAATAAATGGCAAAAATCAAAAGAGTAGTTTTTAAAAATTAACAAGTCTTAAAAAGTTTAAATTCTTTTTTTTTGTTTATGGATAATAGAATAAAAACAGTATTATTTTTAGGATTATTAACAGGTATAGTTTTGGGAATTGGATCCTATTGGGGATATGCAGGTTTAGTATTAGCTTTCGTATTTGTTGTAGTTATGAATTTCTTTTCATATTTCTTTTCTGATAAGATTGTTTTGAAAATGTATAGAGCAAAGGAAGTTACAGAAAATGATCAGAAAGAATTATTTAAACTTGTTAGAGAAGTAGTAGCTTTAGCAGGAATACCTATGCCAAAAATTTATGTTGTAGCTTCAGATAATCCAAATGCTTTTGCAACAGGAAGAGATCCAAAGCATGCAGCAATTGCAGTAACAACTGGAATTATGGATTTATTAGAGAAAGATGAATTGAAAGGAGTTATCGCACACGAAATTTCACATGTGAAAAATAGAGATATTTTAATTTCATCAGTTGCAGCAACAATTGCAGGAGTAATTTCAATGGTTGGAGTTATGACAAGATGGGGAGCTATGTTTGGTGGATTTGGTGGAAGAGATGGAGATAATAATATTGTTACAATTTTAGTTTTAGGAATAGTTACACCTATTATGGCATTTTTAATTCAAATGGCTATTTCAAGAAGTAGAGAATATTTGGCTGATGAAAGTGCTGCAAGAATTTTACATAGTCCACATGGATTGATCAAAGCTTTAGAAAAATTGGAAAATGGTGTTAAAAGACATCCTTTGAAGTTTGGTTCAAAAGCAGGAGCTTCATTATTTATTGTAAATCCCTTTAGTATGCGTGGGTTAACTAAATTTCTGAGTACACATCCTCCAATGGAAGATAGAATTAAAAAATTAAAGGCTTTAAATGTCTAAATACTATTTTTATCTATATTATTAGTATATTTAATTAAAAAAATAAAAATTCTTATAAATAGAAAGAGACTATTTAGAGTTAACCCACAGTTTTTTACCAGGTTTCAAAAGAGGATATGCATAAGAAAGTAATAAAGGGGAGAGAATATTACTACACTACATTGCGAGAGGGGAGTAAAACTAAAACTATCTATCTAGGTAGTAATAGCTCCGATGCTAAGAAAAAAGAATCTGAATTGAAAGGTGACAGTGGGAATAAGTTATTTGTTTATTCTATGGTGTTCTTATTAATCTTTTGTGGGTTAACAACAATTTTTGTGGGGAATTTTGTTGATATTGGTGATGTTAGTGTAGATTTTGCAAAAATAGGTTTTACTGTTGCAGAAGAAAGTTCTGATAGTTCTGGTGAAAGTGTTGCTTCTGCTCCAAGTAGTGATTCTTCTGATTCTTCTTCCGATTCTAGTTCTAGTGATAGTTCTGATTCTTCTTCCGATTCTAGTTCTAGTGATAGTTCTGATTCTAGTGAAAGTGTAGCTGAAACTCCTGCTGAAGAAACTGTAGAAGAAACTGTTGAAGAAATAACTGAAGAAACTGTTGAAGAAACAACTGAAGAAACTGTTGAAGAAATAACTGAAGAAACTGTTGAAGAAACAACTGAAGAAGTTGTAGAAGGTGGTTCTGGTGGAAGTAGTCCTTCAAGTCCTGAAGAAACTGTAAATGAAACAGTAGAAGATTCTGTAGAAGAAATTGTAAATGAAACAATTGTAGATGTTCCAACAAATGAAAGTATTGAAATTGTAAATGAAACTGTTGAAGAAGTTTTGAATGAAAGTGTTATTTCAATAAATGAAACTGTTGTTGATGTAATTGTAAATGAAAGTATAGATTTAATTATTGATGTTAATATTACAAGTAATATAACTGTTGGAAATTTATCTTTAACAAATTTAACTTTAACAAATGTAACTTTAGAAAATGTTACTTTAACAAATACTACAAATGCAAGTGAAGAACTAACTCAATATGGAGCTGTTGTAGGACAACCTGTTTTGTGGAAGAAAAAAAT
>JADHVA010000015.1 GCA_016784245.1 Nanobdellota archaeon | reverse complement strand
ATAGCAATTATCATCCTTACAATATCTGTGGCAATTTATGGTATTAGTACTTTTTATCCTGAACCAGACTATTCTGATTATTGTGATGATTTTAGATATAATATTGAAATAAATAATTCTGAACAATGTGATGCTGCAGAAGGTAAATGGAATGAGTTTAATGGGCCTAAACCTGTTGAAGGTGCAGAAGGATATTGTAATTTGAATTATTATTGTGAACAAGAATATAGTGAAGTTAGTGAAAAGCGTTCTAAAATTATTTTTTTAATTGCAGTACCTCTAGGAATTTTAGTTATTATTTTAGGGGCCCTTGTTTTTGGATTAGAAGCAGTAGGTGCTGGACTGATGGGTGGGGGAGTTGGAATAATTCTTTATGGTGTTGGAGGTTTTTGGAGATTTGCCCAGGATTGGCTTAAATTTTTAATTTCTCTGATAGGATTAGTTATTTTAATTTGGTTTTCTTATTGGTTTAATGAAAAAAGTATGAAGAAAGGGAAAAAATAATTTTATCCTAAATATTTTATGATTCCAGGCCTAGGTTCAAACAACATTCCTTCTTCTAAGAATTTTTGTATTTCTTGATCAACAATATTTGGAGAAATTTCCTTAAGCTCTTGTTTTAATTCTGCAACATCTATTCCATTTTCTCCAGAATTTTTTATTTTTCCAAGAATTTTATCTTTTACCGCAACTATTTGTTCTTTAGGTACTCCAAGATCTTTGGGCCTATTTTTTTCAGATTCCATCTTTCTTATTAAAAGATATTTTGGATCTTGATCTTTCACTATTTCAGGAGTAATATATAACTCATTATTGAAACTTCTTAAAACACCTATTACTAAAATTGTTTGCCCCTGGTTTAAGTTTGTTAGTTTTTCAAGGTCATCTCCAAAAGCTTTTATTTTTAATTGGCCAGAGCCATCATCTAAAGTCATAAAAGTATATTTTTTTTCACCTTCATTATCATATCTTTCAGTGATATTTCCAACAACGTTCACTCTTACAATTCTTTTACCATCTAATTCTAGATAAGAAAATCTTTCTTCATTTATTATTGGAATTCCTTTTAAAAGATCTCCAATACGAAATTTAAATGCAATATGCCTTTTGAATTGATCTTGATCTGCCATTTGAAAAGAAATAAGTTAGCGTTTTTAAGTCTTACCTACATAGCCTCTTCTTGGTTTGAAGATTTCGCCCTGAGAATTTAATTTATTAATTGCCTCCTCAATTTCATCTGAATTTAATTTACCCTCAAGTTCTTTTTCAATTTCTTCTACAGGAATCATTTTCCCTAAACGGCTTTCTAATTGGGTAATTGTATTTCTAACAGTAAATATTTTATTTCTTTGAGAACTTGTGATACCTGTTGTAACTCTATCAATATCAAAGGTTTTAGATTCATAATCATATCCAACCTGCATAAGATAGTATTTCATAAGATCTATGGCTATTTTAGCATCTTGTTTTTCAACAACTTTACTTAATCTTACTTTTGCAGAAGCTTCAGCCATTCTAATTAGGGCTTGTAGTTGTCTAGCAGAAATAGGTATTGGCCTCATTGCAGATTCAGAAGAAACAGGTTTATTTCTTAGATCAACATAGAATTTTTTAATTTCATAAATAGCATCTTCTCCTAAGGTTGGACTTATTCTTTGTTTTGCATAAGCTACATATTTTCTAAGTAAATCTCTTGAAATTTCCATTGTTTTACCTTCTCTTCTATGTTCCATTAAAACGTGGGAAGCTATTTTTTCATCTTTGTCTCTTTGAGGTATATCTCTTAGGGTAAAAATAATATCAAAACGATTAATTAAAGTTGGAGGGAGGTCTATTTGTTGAGCAATTGATTGATAGGGATCAAATCTCCCGAATTTAGGGTTTGCAGCTGCAAGTACAGATGTTTCTGCTCTTAGAGTTGCCTGAACATTAGCCTTACTAATTGTAATGGTTTGCTGTTCCATGGCCTCGTGCATAGAAGATCGATCATTGGGATCCATTTTTTCTAGTTCATCTATACAAACCAACCCTTTGTTTGCTAAAACCATTGCTCCTGCTTCTAAAGACCATCCTCTTAGATATTCATCTCTAACGACTGTTGCAGTAAGTCCTGCTCCAGATGCAGATTTTCCAACAACATATCTTCCTTTTGGAGAAATTTCAGCCATAAATCCTAATGTTACAGATTTTGCAACTCCTGGATCTCCAATTAATAAAATATGGATATCTCCTCTACTTTTTTGGCCATCTGCGTGAATTTTTTTAACTCCACTAAATAATTGAAGAACCAATGATTTTTTAATTTCTTCATATCCCCATACACTTGGAGTAATACTTTTTGCTAGTTTTTCAAAAACTTTAGGATCTTTAGAAAGAGTTACAATTTCTTCTTCATCTTTTTCACTTATATCTAATTCTTCAAAGGTTTCTTCCATAGGAATTATGTTATTTGCTTCAACAGCTAATTCAAATCTTGTGGATAATCCTCCAGAATGTAATGGAACAGGAACCTCTTTTAAAACACCTAGAACTTTTACCCTGCTACCAGGTGTTGTTTTTTCTTCCATTTTAGGTTCAACCAGATCTTCTTTTAGGAAAACATTAATTCTTTTTGGTTGTTCTCCACCTGTTAAAGCTTCTGGAGCTTCTTCTGTAACAAGTCTTTGGGTATCAACCATATCCTTACTTAATAGCTTAAATCCTCCTCTTCTACCACAGGAACATCTTGAAGGTTCTCTAAATTTTTTCTCTATTTGCAAAACAGAAATAATAGTACCACAACTAGGACATTCAAATTTAGCATTAACTACCTGTGGCCTTACATCTGAAGATTGCCTTATAATTCCTTCAATTACAATCATTTCATTTAAATGCTTAGAACGAATATTTCTTACCTTTATTTCTTGGGATTTTGGGAGATTTGTTAATCTTACTTTAACTGCTTTAACTAAACCTGATTCTTCAATAGCTAGTTCAATTAATCTTAAAACTTCTTCAGGATTTGCTAAAAGTTCATCTGCCAAATTATTTGAAAATTCTGTTAGTTTCATAAAATCAAGAAAAATAACTTTAGATGTTTTTCTTAATGAATCTCCAAGTTCTTTTTTATAGAAATCAAAGAAACTTTTTGCTTCAATCATGAGATCTTCATTTTTAGGCTTTTTCTTTTCTCCACTCATATAGAAATTTAAGGTCTTTTCTTTTTATAGATTTGTGTGTACAATTGAATATGATAACACATAGTTGTTAGAAAGAAGTGGTGAAAAAGGAAAAAATCTATTTTTTATAGTTCTTTAAAGCTTGTTTAACGTTTTTAAGCACTTGAACCATGCTAAATTCTAGTTGTTTTTTGTTCTTTGTACCTGTACAAACAAGTTTTCCGTTTGAGAAAAGTAGGAAGGTGGCATTTGGCTCTATTAGCTTATATACTAGGCCAGGGAATTGTTCTGGTTCATATTCTGTGTTTTCCATTTCTAAGGCCAAGAAATTAAGATTAAGCTTTAAATCAATAGATCCTGAAGCAACAATATTCTGAACAGTAATTTTAGGTTTAATTGTAACATTAACATTTATTTTTTTTAATTGTTTTACTACTGCTTCTATAACTTTTTTTACTTGAGCTACCGATTTTGTTCCTGTACAGACAAGGTTTCCTGATGAAAATACTAATACTGCAGATTTAGGTTCTTTAATTCTTAATACTAATCCTGGAAAAGTTTCTGGATTATATTCTGTATTTGGTTGGGTTCTTGCCAGTTTTGTTAAAGGAACCGGTTTTTCTAAAGCAGTTGTTGCAACAATATTTTGAATCTTATAGGTACTTTTTTTTACTACCATTATATCTTTTTAAGAAAAAAAGTCTTTATAAAGGTTTTTAAATGTCTCGTCGATAATATATTTATGAAAAAAATGAAAAGATGTGAATGGGTTGGAAATTATCCAGATATGATTAAATATCATGATAAAGAATGGGGTAAACCTTGTCGTAATGATAAACTATTATTTGAATATCTTATTTTAGATACTTTTCAAGCAGGTTTAAGTTGGTTAACAATGATTAAAAAAAGAGAGAACTTTAGGAAAGCTTTTGATAATTTTGACTATAAAAAAATTGCAAAATATGGTAAAAGAGATTTTAATCGTTTAATGAAAGATGCAGGAATTATTAGAAATAGGTTAAAGATAAATTCTGCAATAACAAATGCTCAAAATTTTATTAAAATTCAAAAAGAGTTTGGCAGTTTTTCAAAATATATTTGGAAGTTTGTAAATAATAAACCTATTAAAAATAAACATAAACATATGAAAACCCTTCAAGCCCACACTCCTCTTTCAGATAAAATAAGTAAAGATTTGAAGAATAGGGGCTTTAAATTCGTTGGAACCACAATAATATATGCTATGATGCAGGGTATAGGAATGGTTAATGATCACACTACAGATTGTTTTAGATATAATAGAGTTTAACCGTATTTCCAGTTTCTTTTTTGATGATCAAAATCATCTGCAATTTCTTCAACAGTTGTAATTTCTTCTGCTCTTCTATCTGGACGTAAAGAAATAAATCTTGGAAATCTTAAAGCAAAACCAGAAGGATAATTAGGTGATTTCTGAATTTCTTGATAAGTTACTGAAATAACTATTTTAGGTTTTATGAAAACTTTTTTACCTTTTTCTTTTATAATATATGGTTTTACCTCTTCTGTTAATTGTTCAAAAGTCATTCCTTGATCTGCTTTTTCTTTCATACCTGTACCCATTTTACCTATTTCTAAATATTCTCCTTTTTTATTTACACATGCAAGATTATAACTTGAGATCCAACCAGATCTTTTTCCAGTACCATATTCTCCACCGACAATTACCAAATCAAGATCTTTTACTTCTGGCTTTATTTTCATCATATGCCCCACTCTTCTTCCAGGTTGATAAATTGCATCAAGATTTTTCATCATGATTCCTTCTTGATTATCTTTTAAAGCTTGTTTATAGAATTCTCTTGCTTTTTTTTCATCACCTGTAATTATTTGTTTTGAATATATTATTTTGTAGGGATGTTTTTTTATTATTTTTTTAACTATTTTTGTTCTTTCTTTAAAAGTTTCATTAAGCATAGATTTTCCTTCATAATAAAGAATGTCAAAAACATTTACTTCAACAGGAAGTTTATCTTGTAAATCCTTAATATTATATTTTCTTCTTATTCTTTGACTAATATCTTGGAAGGCAGTATATTTTTTTGTTTTTTTGTTAAAACCAACTGCTTCTGAATCAAGAATAAATGATTTTCCTTTAACATATTTTTTAATATATTCTACAACTTCTGGGAATTGTTTTGTAACATTTTCTAAACTTCTTGTAAATAAAGTAACATCTTCATTATTTTTATGAATGATCATTCTAAATCCATCATATTTATATTCTATTGCACAAGGTTTTCCTAATGCTTTAAATCCCTCTTCAAATGTTTTTACTTTTTGAGCCAACATTGCTTTTATTGGTTTTCCTACTTGAAGATGTATTTTTTCAAAATCTTTTATTTTCTTTTTTTTAGCAATATCAAAAACAGCGGCAATATCATTTGATTTGTCTATTGCCTCTTGAATCTTGATTGCAGCATTTTCATCTTTTTTAAAAAAAGCTTTTGCAAGTGAATGTTTAATAGTACTTTCTTTAATACCAATTCTTAAATCTCCTATTAAAGTTCTAACAAGATAAAGGGCTTCTAGAGGTGTGGCAGATGTCAATAGTTCTGTAATTAAAGAAAGTTTTTTTCCAACAGTTCCTTTTCCTTCTAGTTTTGGAAGTTTTCTTAAATTTTCTAAAACTTTTTCAATTGTTAAAATATTTGTAGCAAGGGTAATTTGTTTTTTATTTTTGGTGAGATTTTCAGCAACTAATCCAATATCTCCAATAGATTTCCATTTTTTATTGACTTCTTTTATTTCAATTCCTGTTGCCTTAGAAATAGCTTTTATTGCAATTTGGTTGCTAATACCAATTCTTCTTTCATCATATTCTGGATAAATATCTCCTAATAAAAGATACATAACATCTCTATCTTTTTGAGAAAGTGATATAAGAAATTTTGATAAAATTTCTATTTTTTCTAGACGTTTAGTTGTTGCAGAAGAATCTCTATAAAGTTCTGCAAGTTTTAGATACCTCATTGTAAGACACCTACGGTTTCTTCACAATCAACTTCCCTAAGAAATATAATTTTCTCCACCATTTTTTATATTAGAATCAGAAGGAACAAGTTTTTAAAATTAAGGATTAGTAATCTTCTTGTTTTATTTCAAAATAAGAATGTGAATGATTACATGAAGGACATTCTTTTGGAGGTTCTTTTCCAATATGAACATATCCACATTCTCTACATACCCAAATTCTTTCTTCTTGTCTTTTGAAATAGGTTTTATTTTTTATAAGTTGTAATAACTTAAGATATCTATCTTCATGATTTTGTTCTGCAACTGCAATTGATCTTAATCTTTCTGCAATTTTTTTTAGTCCTTCTTTTTCTGCAGTTTCTGCAAATTCAGGATACATTTCAGAATATTCATATTTTTCACCATTTGCTGCAGCTTCTAAATTTTCTTCAGTAGTTCCATATACAAGAGGTGCTGTAGCTTCAATAAGTATTTCTTCTTCTCCACCTAATTCTTTTTTTAATTCTTGAATATGTTCAAAAATTCTTTTAGCATGTTCTTTTTCTTGATTAGCTGTTAAAAGAAATATTTCAGCAATTTTTTCATAGCCTTCTTTCTTTGCAATTTTTGAATAAAAAGTATATCTGTTTCTAGCTTGACTTTCACCTATAAAGGCCTTTGTCAAATTTTTCAATGTTTCTTTCATTTTACTTTTAGTAATTAATAGTATTTAAGTTTTAAGCTCCGATAAATTTCAAAACTTCAAGTACTAAAAATACTGGCCAGACAAGAGCTTTTAAAACCCCTAAAACTCCTACCCAAAATCCTGTTGCAGCAGAGATATAATAGATAGCAGCCCCTAAAGCTCCTAATCCATAAGTACATCCACCCTTGCAATCATTTGGATTACAGGTCATGTCTTTTTTCACCAATTTTTTTGTTGTTTTTTTTGCCATAATTATTTTCCTCTTCTTTTTTGAGCTCTTAGAGAAGGTCTAATCTTAAGTTCAGGAGATTTGTTTCTCAATCCTCTTGATTTTTTACCTGCACTTGTTAAACCACGCATAGGTCTTTGAGTATTTGCTTTTTTACCAATCCAATTAATTTTTCTATCTGATTTTATTTCAGGCCTTGTGGGATCAACACAAATAACTTCATAAAAATAATTTATACCATCTTTTCCAATCATATAAGAATTAAGAACTTCTAAAGTATTATATCTTCTTGCAACTCTTTGTTCTGCAATCCATTTATAGCTCATTCTAAGAGTTTTTCTAGTATGTAATCTTTTACTTCTTCTACCTTTATTAGGTCGAGGTCTTTTATGACCCCCTCTTTTAACTCTAATTCTAATGATTATGAAACCTTTTTTATTTCTATATCCTAAAGCTCTAGCTCTATCTAATCTTAATGGGTGATCTACTTTTGTAAAAACACCTGATTTTCTCCAGGCAACCATTCTTTCTCTAAGAACTTTTTTTTCAGGTTTTTTCCAAGCTTCTCTTATATATTGATATAATCCCTTTGCCATGTTTATTTTATAGAAAAATGGTTTTTAAAGGTTTGTAGAATAAAAATATGAGGCTGCACGGATTTGAACCGTGGACCCCTGCCTTATCAGAGCAGTGCTCTACCAGGCTGAGCTACAGCCTCATATATAAGAAAACCACTGAGGTTTTATTTATAAAGATTATGAATTAGTTTTTAGTTTCTAATTCAAGAGTAAGCTTTTCTTTTTCAAGATCATAATTTGTTATAGGGAGGTTTAAAGGAATTATTTTTACATAGGCCTTGTTTTTAGCTATAGCCTTTATTTCAATACTATTTTCAAGTCTAATGATTGATATATTTTTAATTGATTTAATTCCAGGCAATTCTACCTCATAAATAACTTTATCTGAAAGTCTTCTAATATTTGTTTTAGGTTCTTCTTTTGATAGCTTTGAAATATTTAATTTTTGATTTGGAAGTTTAATTGAAGATGTTTTTTTAATTTCTTTTTTTTCATCTTTTTTTTGAATTTGGGGATTTTTATTACCCATATTTATTTCTTTTCCATTTATCATAAGTTTGATATGTGTTCTTGGTTGAGAACTAGATTGAGCCATTTCTTTTTGCATTTCTTTTTCAAGCATTTTCATCGCACTTCCCAACATTTTACCTAATACATTTCCACCCATACTTCCAAATAGAGGATCTTGGAATGAATTTTGATCAGAATCATTTTTACCTAACATTCCTAGGTTCTCTCTTTTTTTAAGAGAATATCTACAATTAGGGCAGAAATTATATTTTCCACTTATTTTTTCATTACAACTAGGACATTTTTTATTAAACATATTAAATTGAGAGTGATTAGGCTTTTAAATATTTTCCAATGTGCATTATTTGATGAATTTCTTCTGTGAGTGTGGGTTTAGCTTCTTTTAAAATTAAATCTTCCATTGATTTCATTCCTCTGAACTTTTTTGTTTTTTTAACTTCTTTCATTCCTCTCATTCCAAAGAAAACAACTATCATTCTTGCAAGAGTTCCTATGATGAAAATTAAGAATAAAGGTTCTATCCAAGTAGTATGAAGATATTTTATTAGTATAGCACTTATTCCTGCTCCAAAGAAAACTCCTGTTCCCCAAGTTAAATTATAATATGAAACAGCTAGACCTCTTTTTTGTTTACCTACATTGTCATATATGAAATTCCCTGTAGCTAAATTAAATCCAGCCCAAGCAACACCTCCTACAAGTCTAGGTACAAAAATTAAATAAAGAGGATTAGGAGATATAATCCATAAAATAGGCACTAAAGGAATAAAGATAGAGTTAATTAGAAGAGTTCTGTAGTTACCATATCTATCTGCGAATTTTCCCCATAATTCTAAAACAAGAATTGCAAATATTGAACCTGCCAAAGTTATAATCATATATTTTGAATAACTAAATCCTAAATATCTTAACAAGTAAATTGCTACTAAAGGTCCTGAGATACCATTTACAAAACCTAAAGCACTTCTAAATAAAGTAAACTTTCCGAAATTATTTTTTGGAGATTCTTTTAAAAAACTCCAATATGAAAAATAAGAACTTTTTCTAATTTTCACTTTTGGTTCATATTGACTTTTAAAAGCTTGCCAAGAAGTAAGTCTGGCTAAACAGGCTAATGAAAAGAAAATAATAAATCCAATCATAACTATATCTTTTGATTTAAAATAATCTAAGAAAAATGAAGCTGTTATTGCAAGAGTAACAGACACAAAGGTCATTATCATATTTCTTTTTGAAAAATATCTTCCCCTAGATTTTCTATCTGTTACATCTCCCATCCATGAAAACCAGGCAGGATGACCCATATTTCCAAAGATAACATAGAGTGCAAAAAAAGTAATCATAAGAAGAGGTAAAAGATTTGTAATCATTCCCTTATAAAATAAAATTGCAATTGTTATTAGGGGAATCCACATCAGAGATTCAAAAAGTACTGTTTTCAAAAGTATGCTTTTTCTAGAATGTTTTTTTAATAAACTTGAACCAAATGTTTGACTTAGAGGGCCTAGTATTCCTGCTACAGCACTAAACATTGCAACCATTGAATTACTTGCATTAATAGCAATTGCAAAAGGGGAAATATAATTCCCTCCTAAAGAACCTTGAATTGTTGCAAAAATACCTTCTTTAATACTATGTTTTCTTGCACTTTTTTTTAACTTAATTTCACTTAATTTTTCTTTCACCATCTTTTCTAAATCTAGTTATGAATTTTAATTAATAAAAGTTCTGTTGAGATATGATGCACCAGCCGGGAATCGAACCCGGATCACAAGCTTGGGAAGCTCATATTCTACCATTAAACCACTGATGCTTTATTTAAGATATATTTTACATCTAATAAATTTTTATATACCTTTATATGGTTTTAATTTTATGAGAGAAAGAACATTTAGAAGGCCCACAGTCTCAGAAGTTTTGAATTTAAATGGAATTGAAACTCCTAATAGGGTAACTAGGAATTATTTGAAAGAATTATTATCTGAAGGGCAAATTATTTTTGCAGGTGTAGATCCTGTGGAGGTAGTTAAAACAGTTGAAGATTATTCTGGTAAACAACAGATTATTTTATTTCCAAGAGAATTTGAAAGAAGAGAAGATTATGCAAATAAAAGAATAAAATCTTTAGATGGTTTGATGAAAATAGATTCTTGGCCTGTTTTAAGAGAATTATCTGGGCAATCAAAAGGGGGAATTTGGTTTGGAAAAGAATTTGCAAGAGAACATAAAATTTTTCCTGAAAATTTAGTTGAACAAGCTTTACAATTTTATAATAAAAAAAGAGCTCCTTTGGGAATTTATTGGATAGGTACTGATGGGGCTGCTAGAGCTACTACTTGGTTAAGGGCTACAACGGGTGCAGAAATGGAAGTAATGAGAAAAGCAGGAGATTTTTCTGGAGAAATACTAGATGAAAAAGCATATGGTTCTAACTTAAGGGCAAAAGTAAGGTCTCGAACAGAAGAAAATAAATCTTATGAATTTACCCTTTCAAGATTACCAATTACTCAAAGTAATTCTTCTTCTAGATTTGGAAGTTGGATAAATATGGCTCACAATTCTAGTGATCCTGATGCAAGTTATAGAGGTCTTGAATTTGATAAAAGAGCTAAACCAACTGTTTTTTGGTCAGCACCAACCATTGCAGGATTTTATCATTCTTCTTCTTTTTTAAGATCAATAACTAGAGATAAAACAATTACTATAAATCCCTTCCCAATTCCCACCCCTGAAATGTTGAATTTTATAGATGATCTTAGAATTAAATCTCTTATTGTTACTAGAGATAAAAAAGTTAGGTCTTTAAATAAAACAGAAATAGATGAGATTATCGGAGAGAAGACAAGATTAAATTCCTATTTTCAAAATTGGTTTCACAGGGGAAGAAGAAATATTAATTATCTTTATGATCCTGAATAAGTTAAGTTTTTATATCTCCCTCTTTTAAGTAAAATATGAAAGAAAAATTTTACATTACAACAACAATTCCCTATGCCAATGCTCCTCCTCATATTGGTTTTGCATTAGAGATAGTTCAAGCAGATGTTTTAGCTAGATGGAATAAAATTAAGGGAAAAGATGTTTTCTTTTTAACAGGAACTGATGAACATGGAGTTAAGAATTATCAGACTGCTAAAAAACAAGGATTGACAACTCAGGAATTTGTAGATAACAATTCAGATAAATTTAAGGAATTAACAAAAGTATTGAATATTTCTAATAATTATTTTATTAGAACAACAGATAAAAAAGTGCATTGGCCAGGAGTAGAAGAATTGTGGAATACTTTAGTTAAAAAAGGAGATATTTACAAGGAAAAATATACTGGGAATTATTGTTCTGGTTGTGAGAGGTTTATTACTGAAAAAGAATTAGAAGAAGGTAAATGTCCAAATCATCCTAGCTTAGAAATTCAACATTTAGATGAAGAAAATTATTTTTTTAAGTTGTCTAAATATTCTGATAAGATTAAAAAGTTAATAGAGAAAGATGAATTATTAATAACTCCAAAAAAATGGAAAAATGATTTTTTAGCTTTAATTAAAGATGGCTTGACAGATGTAAGTTTTTCTAGAAATAAAAAATCTCTTCCCTGGGGAATTCCTGTTCCAGAAGATGAAGATCAAGTAATGTATGTTTGGTGTGATGCTCTTACTAATTATTTAACAGGAATTGGATATCCTGATAAAAAATATAAAAATTATTGGCCAGCAGATGTTCATGTTGTTGGAAAAGACATGTTAAGATTTCATACAGGTATTTGGCCAGGAATGCTTTTAAGTGCAGGATTGCCTTTGCCTAAGAAAGTTATTGTTCATGGTTTTTTAACAGTGGATGGGAAAAAAATGTCTAAGTCTACTGGGAATGTTGTGGATCCTTTAGCTCTTGCTAAAAAATATAGCTCAGATAGTATAAGATATGTTTTAATGAGAGAAATACCTTTTGGAGATGATGGAGACTTTTCTGAAAAATCTTTAATTAATAGGCATAATAATGAATTAGCAGATAAGCTAGGAAATTTAGTTGCTCGTGTTTCTGGTTTAATTGAAAAAAATGGAATTGAAAAATGCGAAAATAAACTTTTAAAAAAATTAGAAGAAAAAGAAATTAATAGATTAATTGAGAACTTTGAATTTGATAAAGCACTTAACAAAATTTTTGCTTTTATTGATATCTGTAACGAATATGTTCAACATAAAAAACCATGGGAAACTAAAGATAAAAAAGTTTTATTTGAATTAAAAGAATCTATTTCGAAAATAGCAGAATTGCTTTTTCCTTTTATTCCCGAATCTGCTGAAAAAATAAT
>JADHVA010000014.1 GCA_016784245.1 Nanobdellota archaeon | reverse complement strand
ACACATAATTCTTTAACACCCATTGTTCTTAATAACCATAAATGTTCTGTTGTTTGAGGTTGCACACCTGCAGGAGCAGCAATAACTAAGAAAGCAGCATCTGCCTGTGAAGCCCCAGTAATCATGTTCTTAACAAAGTCTCTGTGACCAGGAGCATCAATAATTGTAACTTCGAATTTTTGAGTAATTAATTTTTTATAGGCTAGATCAATTGTAACTCCTCTTTCTCTTTCTTCTTTAATCTTATCCATAACATAAGCAAATTCAAATCCTTGCTTTCCATGCTTTTCAGCTTCTTCTTTGAACTTCTTCATTTCTTGATCAGAAACAGCACCACTTTGGAATAAAAGTTGTCCAACTACTGTTGACTTTCCTGCGTCAACATGACCCACAAACACTGTATTCATATTTGGTTTTTCTTTAGCCATTTTTTAATATAATTGTTTAAGTGTTCTTTTAAAAAAAATTATGTTTATAAAGTTTGCGATTATGATTTTTCTATGGAATTATCTATAATCCAGTATATTCTTTTGGGGATTGTACAGGGAATAACAGAATGGTTACCTATAAGTTCCAGTGGAATGATTGCATTAATTGTATCTAATTTTTATGGAATTACCGACGTGGAGGTCCTTGTTAGGACTGCTCTTTTTTTACATTTAGGAACTTTTTTAGCAGCATTAGTTTACTTTAGAAAACAGGTTTGGAAGTTAACAAAAACAATTTTTAGTTATAAAAAACAAAATAAGGAAACCAAAGAAATATTTAATTTTATTTTTATATCCACAATAATCACAGGAATTATTGGCCTCGCAATAATTAAGCTTTTTTATTCCTTAGATAACCTAGAGATTACTGGAAAAACAATTTCTCTTATCGTCGGTGTTTTGCTTTTATTTACAGGAATAATTCAAATAAAATCTAAAAAACAAGGTAATAGGTCTGAAAAAAATATAAAAAATATTGATAGCATTTATTTAGGAATTGCCCAAGGTTTAGCAGTTTTTCCAGGATTGTCAAGATCAGGAATAACTGTTTCAACATTATTGTTAAGGAAGTTCGACGATACTTCTGCCCTAAGACTTAGTTTTCTGATGAGCCTTCCAATTGTTTTAATTGGAAATATTATTTTGAACTTGGAAGATTTTGTTTTTTCAAGCAATGCACTTTGGGCTCTTGCAACTTCTTTTATTCTAGGTCTTTTAACAATTTCTGGTTTAATAAAAATATCAAAGAAAATTAACTTTGGATTGTTTATAATCATCTTTGCAGTATTAATGTTAATAAGCATTCTAGTCTAATAATTCTTATAAAACATCTTGTTCTATTAAATAATATGGATCTTACAGAAAAAAAACTTAAATTTATCAAAAGAGATTTGGCAAGTTTTGTAGAAGCAGAAGAAAAAATAGGACCTCCATTCTCGGTAAAAGTTTTAGATTTTGATTTATCTGAAGAAAAAAATAGATACCTCATAAATATAACTTATAATAAATATAAAAATGGTGTTATGAGAAATAACAACAATAGAACTTTTTTAATGGGATATGATTCTTATCAAAAAATATTTGAAGAATAATTTTAATTAACTACCTTACAAGCATATGAACAAGAATCATTAAAATTATATATTAAATTTAATCTTTGTTGAGAATATTTTAATCCTAAACTTGCTTCTGGAGGGGGCGGACTTAGAAAAATAGGATTCCTAATATCAAATCCTGGGCCCTCATCTTGGACCGCAAAATAAAATTTATCTTTTACCCATAAACAAAAGATATTTATTTTTTTATTTGGGTCTCCACGATTTCCATGGTCTACTGCATTGGAAATAAATTCATTTGAAACAACTCTCAAATCATCTATTAATCCTTCATCTGAAACTTTTGTTGAAAATCGATGTAAAATAAATTGGGTACCTTCTGAATTATATCCCTCAAATTCAGGAGTTGAAAAACTAAATTTAGATGTTTTTGGATTTTTTGATATTTTTTTTAAATTTAATTTTCTTATTAACATAATTTAGAAAATTATTTGCTCTTTATAAGAATTATTGATTTTCAGATAGACCCTTTCTTTCTCTAATTTTTTTAACAATATTATCTTGCATTCCTGCTGGAACTTTTTCAAATAACTGGTCTGTTAAAGAAGAAATTCCTCGGCCTTCTGTTGCAGATCTAAGATCGTTTGACCATCCAATCATTTCAGCTACAGGAATCTTAGCCTTTATTTTTGCAGTACTTCCTTCTTGAGTCATATCTATCATTTGTCCTCTTTTACTGTTAACAAGTTTTGTAACTGTTCCTAAAAATTGATCAGGCATCTCAATAAGATGAATTTGTAAAGGTTCAAATAAAGATGGAACTGCTTTTTTCATAGCCCCTCTTATACCTTCTCTAACAGCAGGATATACTTGTGCAGGGCCCCTATGAATGGCATCTTCGTGAAGTTTAATATCCATTAAAGAAACTTTAATTCTCATACTAGGTTCTCTTGCTAAAGGGCCGGTGTCCATAACCATTTCAAAAGCATCAAGGACCATTTCAATAACTTCTCCAATATGAACTTCTCCCCGTGTTTCATCTAAAAATAAACTTCCTTTGTAAATTTCTCTAATATTTCTTATTTCATCTCCGGTCCATCCAAGTTCTGTAAACTTTTCTGCAATTTCTTTATCTTTTTTCTTTATTCTTCTTTCAGGAAGATCTCCTGCTTTTATAGCATCATAAATTTCTTCTTCAAGAGGTTCAACTTTAAGATAAAAAATATTATGTTTGTTAGGGCTCCTACCTTCAACAATACTTGATTCAGAACCAACTGTTTCTCTATAAACAACTATTGGGGCTGAAGTTTTAACATCTAAACCTTTTTCTGATTTAATTCTATTTTCAATAATTTCTAAATGAAGTTCTCCCATTCCAGACATTAAAGATTCTCCTGTTTGTTCATTAATTTGCATTTTAATAGATGGATCTTCTTTACCAATTTGTTTTAGTACTTCTACTAGCTTAGGCAAATCTGCAGCTTTAGTAGCTTCAATAGATTTTGTAACAACAGGTTCAAATAAATGAGTAATAGCTTCAAAAGGTTCTATAGGGCTTGAACTAACAGTTTCACCTACAAAAACATCTTTTAAGCCTACAACACCCACGATGTTTCCAGCAATAACTTCATCAACAATAAATCTTTGAGCACCCTTATAAACAGAAACCTGTTGTAATCTTACATTTCTTTTTGCAAGATTCATATAAACCTCTTCTCCTTGTTTTAATTTTCCTGAAAATAATCTTCCTGCTGCAACCTCTCCTGCATGTTTATCAACAACAATTTTAATTGGAACAAAAACAGGAATTCCATTTGGATCACAATTAATCAATGATTGTCCAAGTTTTGAATCAATATCTCCATGCCAAATTTTAGGGATCCTATATTTTTGAGCATCTGTAGGATTTGGATGATTCTTAACAGACATCTCTAAAACAACTTCGTGTAAAGGTGCTTTTTTAGCAAGTAACTTTACTTTTTCATCTATTTGGGAATCAGAACCCTGATATGCTTCGATAATTTCTTTAAAAGTAATATTTTTTTCTTTCATATAGGGAAAACTTAAAGCCCAATTATGGAATGCACTACCAAAAGCAACACTTCCTTCTCCAACTCCAACTTTCCATTTTTCCTTATATCCTTCTGGAGCAATATCATAAATTAAACTATTAACATGTTCAATAATAGAAATAAATTTTTTTTCCATTTCTTGAGGTGTTAATTTAACTTCTTTGATTAATCTATCAACTTTATTTATGAATAAAACAGGTTTTACAAGTTCTTTAAGAGATTGTCTTATAACAGTTTCTGTTTGAGGCATAACACCTTCAACAGCACAAGCAAGTATAACAGACCCGTCTACTGCCCTCATAGCCCTTGTAACATCTCCTCCAAAATCAACATGGCCCGGAGTGTCAATTAAATTAATTAAAAAAGCTTTACCTCCAACCTGGTGAACCATAGATACAGACGCAGAATCAATTGTAATTCCCCTGGTAGCTTCATCTTCATGAAAATCTAAAGCTCTTTGTTTTCCTGCTGATTCCTCTGAAAGCATTCCTGCTCCTGCAAGAAGATTATCAGAAAAAGTTGTTTTACCGTGGTCAATATGTGCAGCAATAGCGATGTTTCTAATTTGTGTAGGATGATTCATCAATTCTTGTATTATTTTTGCTTTTTCGTCGACCATTTTTATTAACGTGCAGAATCTGCTTGCTTTTCACTTTCATTCTTTTTTCTCATTGCAAAGCTTTCACCATTTTTTTCATAAGCTAACATAATTTCCTCTGCAATACCTTGAGCAATTGTTTTTTTCTTGTTAAAGGCTTTATCAGAACTACCATGTATAATCCATCTTATAGAAAGATTAACTCTTCTTAATGGAGAAACATCTATTGCTTGAGGATATTTTGCTCCACCATATTCAATCAAAGTAACTTCATCTCTTGGAGCAGTGTGTTCAATAGCCTTAACAAAAACTTCAACAGGATTTTTCCCTGTTTTTTTCTCAATCATTTTAAAAGCTTCAAGAACAATTTTTGCATTTTTTGAATATTTTCCAGTAGAATGTCCAAGAATAATTTTATGTTTTTTACCTCTGTGTCCTGCAACAGCTAATCTATTAATAAATCTTTCAACAATGTTTACTTTTGATTGGCCAAATTTTTGAACATTTCTTCCAAATGATTTTAAAATTAATTTTGGTTCAAGATTTATTGCACTTTTTAATCCTTCATCTTCGATTTTTATTTCATTAATATCATATAAATCAAATATTTTAAATTGAGGTATTTTTGTTTCCATTTTTATTTAAATGTTGAATGAAATTCAGCAGTAACCCTCTCTTGATTTGGGTTAAATTTATTTGGGTCATAGGGTGTAATTCTGGCTGAAAAATTTACAACGTTTTCAGACAAATATCCAATATCCATTCTTTTTAAATGAATAGGGTATCCTTGGTCTATGGGAAGTGGTTGTTCCATTGGAACAAAATGAAATGCAGTATTTGTGCCTCCATTAGATTCAAGAGGGGCCCCTAAATTTAAAGGTCTAAAAAAAGGTTTACCCTGAACACTAATTCCAAATCCAATTTTTCCAGGAATAGGTGTATTTCCATTTATTTTTAATTGAACAGGAGTTTCTTTTTCATATAATGTGGTCAAAAGAGTTTTATTTTTTTGATGTTTCCCCTCAGTTTCAATAATTTTTCTCATTTTTATCTTCTACCTTTTTCAATCTTCCCACTTACTAATCTTGGGAGGGGTTGATCATTTACTTTAATTACTTTAAATCTAACACCTGGAATATCACCCATACTTCTTCCTTGCTTTCCACCAATTCTTTCAATCATAACTTCATCATGTTCATCAATAAATCTTTGAGCTAGATTACCAGGGATAAAAGCAGTAACTTGTTTTCCATTTTTTGTTAGTTGAACTCTGCAACATTTTCTCATAGCAGAATTTGGTTGTTTAGCTTCTTTTTGAAGTTTTTGAAGAACAATTCCTTTAGCTTGATTAGCGCCTTCTAAAGGATCTGATTTAGCATAAAGATCCAGAGTTTTCACTTTATATGCTCGATCTTTCCACCGAAATTTTTTACGGCCTTTTATATTTTTTAGTGCTGATTTTAGTCCCATCTTATAACATAATCTAATTGCAAAATTGATTTAAAAAGGTTTCTTATACAATTTTAAATTCTTTACCAAAGAAATCATGAAGAATTTTTTGCATTTCTAAAAATCTTCTCCTATTTCTTCCAATAAGTGCGGCCTTGTTTCTAGATCCCGCATTTAAGATAATTTCATTACCTTCAATCTCTAAATCTTTAAATTCAACAGGGCTTACAATATTAGAAATAAAATTTTTGATATCTTTTTCACCATCAGGTAAAGGAATAATTCTAATTCTTTTTCTTAAAATATAATTAATTTTTTTTAGATTTTGAGCATCTTTTCCAAGAGCTTGAGAAAGAAATGATTTTGGAACTCCAAACATTAGAGCATTATTATATTCAAAGCAAAAACGAGTCCTAACTTTAGTCACTTTTTCAAAAAGATTAAGGTGCCTCATGTCTTGCATACTTATTGTAGCCATTTTATAAAAATAAAATAAGGAATTGCTTTATAAATTTTTGTTATTCAGGGAAATAATATTTTCTAAAATTATTCTTTGATATTTTTAATTACTTTTTTTTCAGAATCTTTTTTTGTCAAAGGGCCAATAACTTTAACAAGTAATCCAGGTAATCCGGTTCCAATTGGCACTGGTTGATTAAGAATAATATTTTCAATAACACTTGTTAATTTATCTTGATTTCCTTTTATGGAGGCATTTACAAATTGTTTTACAGGAGTTTCAAAAGTAGCTCTAGCAAGAATAGATGATTTTTGAGCAATAATTCCCATTCTTGTAACTCCTTTAACTTCACCATTGTTAGTCATAGCGTCGGAAATTAATTTAAGATGTCTTTTATCAATATCTAATCCCTGAGAATTAAGAACATTATATATTTCATCCATGATCAGGTTTTTTGCAGCCTCAATACCTAATACTGTCGCAACTTCATGAAGATCATTTGAAAGAAGTTTATTTGGATTAATTTCTTTTAGTTCTAACATTTTTTTCATATTAGTTCCAAGAGTCATAATCACATAATCTTTTTCTTTTTTAACAATTAAAATTTGTTCTATTCCTTTTATACCTGAAATAATTGTCTTTTTGATTTTTTCTTTTATTTTGTAAATTTCTTTAAAAGAAAGTTCACCAACATCAAGTATAATAGACATATCTTTTTCTTTTATTTTATATCCTAAATCTTTCATTTTTTCAACAATAGTATTTAATGATAAATGAGTTTGTTTTAGACCAACCCTATCTATTTTAATTTCAATTTTTTTACCACTAAAATCTAAATTAATCTCAGAAGAAATATCTCTAATTGTAACTTCTTTTATTTTTTCAGCAAATATTCTAGCATCTTTTTCATTATTGTATTTACTATTAAGATAAATTTCCATTTTAGGAGAACTTGGTTTTCTACGTGCATCAAATATTTCAATTAATCTTGGAAGTCCCTGTGTAACCTGCATTTCACTAACTCCTGCAAAATGGAATGTTCTTAAAACCATCTGTGTTGAAGGTTCTCCAAATGATTGGGCAGTAATAATTCCAATAGCTTCTCCAGAATCTAAATCTCCATTTTTATGAAGTCTAGTAATATCTTTTCCATCATCACCATATTTGAATTGAATAATTGTATTATTACTATCTCTCACAGTTCCGTCATATTCTTTTCTTAAATCTTGAAGGGCATTTGCAAGTCTCCTATATAAATAACCAGATTTAGGTGTTCTAAGAGCAGTATCCATAAGTGAAGCTCTACCTGTAATAGCTTGGAAAAAGAATTCATCAGGCCTTAATCCCTTGATAAAAGCACTATCAATAAATCCTTTAGCTCTTGGAGAAAGATCTCCTTGTTTAAAGAATGAAAGTGTTCTTCCAGTATATCCAATATCAATTCTTCCACCATTTAAATCCTGTTGACCAATACAAGAGGCCATCTGAGTAATATTTAAAATATTTCCTCCTCCACCAGATTTAATCATATATGAAACAGGATTATCTTCTGGAAATTCTTTTTTAACAATTTCTCCAATTTTTGATCTAACTTCATTTAATGTTTGTAATATTTTAATTTCTCTAGATTCTGCCCTTGTTTTACCAGGAATAATATCTAAAGTTTTTTTATTATATGATTCAATTATTTCCTCTGTCTTTTTCTCAGCTTTTTTTATTAATTCTTTACCTGAATTAATAATTTTAGGATCTAAATCTAAATCATTTAAAGCAATTGTAATTCCTCTATCTGTTAAATAATTTTTACCTAAATTAAAAACATCTTTTATAGTTTTGAAAGTTTGATTTCTTCCAACAGAAACATCTAATTCAGAGATTAATTCTCCATCTTCAGATCCAAATGCAGTTTTATCAATAACTCCTTTAATAAATTGCCCATCTTTGATTTCCATAGATTTATTTTTGAAGTTTATTTTTGGAAGAAGTTTTGAAAATAATTCAGTACCAAGAATAGTTTTTTTAGTAGTTGGAGAATAAATTCCAGATTGATATAAAATTTGATTTGCATAATCTTTTGAAAATTCTTTTAATCCAAATAAATAAGTTCCAGTAATAGAATCTCCAACACATCCAATTAGATTGGTGCTATTTTTTGGGGAAATTAAATTTTCTTTAACATCTAATAAAATTTTTGCTTCTGCTCTAGCTTCTTCTGTTTGAGGAGAATGAATATTCATTTCATCACCATCAAAATCAGCATTATATGGTGAAGCTGCAGCAGGATGTAATCTAAATGTTCTTCCAGGCAAAACTTTTACATAGTGTGCCATAAGACTACCTCTATGAAGGCTAGGGTGTCTATTAAATAAAACAATATCTTTATTTTGTAAATGTCTTTCAACTTTGTATCCAGGGGCAAGTTCACTAATTATTTCTTCCTTAAGATCTTCTGAAATCTTTTTTCTTTTTCCATCAGGCCTAATAATATAATTTGCTCCAGGATATTTTTCTCCTTTTTCTATTAATTTTTTTAAATTATCTACATTAATATCTGTAACAGTTTCAGCAACAGTCACTACTTTTGCAATTTCAAATGGAACTCCAACTTCATTAATTTCTAAAGATGGATCTGGAGAAATAACAGTTCTACCAGAATAATTAACTCTCTTACCTGCCAAATTTTTTCTAATTCTTCCTTCTTTTCCTTTAATTCTTTCAGTAATTGTTTTTAGAGGTTGACCACTTCTATGTCTAGCAGGTGGAATTCTTGCAACAGTATTATCAAAGAAAGTTGTAATATGAAATTGTAATAAATCCCAAAGATCTTCAATAATAACTTCTGGAGCTCCAGCATTTAAATTTTCCCAAAGTCTTTGATTAGCTCTAATAACATCTGATAGTTTATGAGTAAGATCATCTTCACTTCTTTCACCAGATTCTAAAATAATACTTGGTCTAACAGTTACTGGTGGAACAAGTAAACTTGTCAAAATTCCCCATTCAGGTCTAGAACTTGTTGGATCAACACCAATTTTTCTTAATTCTTCATCAGGAATATTTGTCAAAATTTCTCTAACTTCTGTTGGGAAAAGTCTTTTTTTACCAATATAAAAATTAGTTGGTTTGTCAGTTTTTACTTTTTCTTGAGGTTCTTGACAATGAGGACATTTTTTAGCATCTTTAGCTTTTTTAGCTCTTAAAGTAGGAGATAAAGTTTCTAATTTTTTATCATCTAAGGTAAGTTTACCACAGGAACTACAGAAAGATCTTAATCCAATTTCAATTAAAGGAATATATTTTAAATGCATAACAGGTCTTGCCAAATCAATACTTCCAGGATGACCTAAACATTCTTTGATTCTTCCACCACAGGTTCTACATCTAACTCCTGGATCAATAGCACCTAATCTTAAATCCATTAAACCTCCATCAACAGGATAACCATCAATATCATATAATTCAGGTGTAACTATCTTTGCAGCTGAAATTTTCTTAATTTGTTGAGGGTTAAGTAGTGAAAACTTCAGGCTATCTACTTTTTTTCTTGTAATTGTTGATATCATTTTTATTCGTATTTGTTTTTTAAATTAAATGTGGTATGAATATGTAATCCCTGTAATTCTTCTAATAATAATTTGAAAGCATAGGACACTTCAACAGATTCAATTTCTTCACTATTACAAAGAGGGCAATATGTTTTGCTTTTAATTGTATCTTTAATTCCAATTCCACCACATTTTGAACATATTGGAAGAACAACCTTGTCTGAATCATATCTTTCTTTTAATAAAAGAGATGCTCCATGAGCCACCAATGCTTGCTGTTCCATTTCTCCTAATCTTAAAGCTCCTCCTCTAGATCTTCCTTCAATAGGTTGTCTTGTTAATAAAGCAACCTTACCAGAAGCTCTTCCATGCAATTTATTAGCAACCATATATTTAAGTTTTAGATAATATAAATTTCCAATAAATATTTTAGCTTCCATTTGTTCTCCAGTAATTGGATTATACATAACTTCTTTACCATCATATCTAAATCCTGCATTTACCATTGATTTTTCTAATTCTTTTTTACTTTGACCAGAGAAAGAAGTACCATCAACAATTTTACCACTCAATGCACTTACTTTTCCAGCAAGCAATTCTAATAAATATCCTACAGTCATACGACTTGGTAATCCATGAGGATTGAAAATAACATCTGGCTTAATTCCATTTGCAGTAAATGGAACATCTTTTTCTGGAATAACCATTCCAATAACTCCTTTCTGACCATGAGCTGTAGCAAATTTATCTCCTAATTCTGGAATTCTTTGATCCCTTGTTTTAACTTGAACAAATTTATTTCCTTCTTCATCTTCTGTAATAAATACACTATCAATAATTCCTTTTTCTTCTTGTCTCATAGTTATACTAGATTCTTTTTTTGTTTTAACAGAAATTTCTCTAGCTTCAGATAAGAATTTTGGTGGAGACATCTTTCCAATAAGAACTTCTCCTTCGCCAACTTCTGCCTCAGGATAAGAAATACCATCAGCTTCTAAAAACTTATAACTTTCTTCTGTTTTATATCCAGAAGCATCTTTTTCAGGAACACCAACTTCATCTTTTAATCCACCTGCATAATTCATTTCAATAGCAGAATATGGTCTAAAGTAAAAGCTTCTTCCAACTCCCCGATCTAAACTACCTTTGTTAAATACAAGGGCATCTTCCATGTTATATCCTTTATAAGACATAATAGCTACAACAAGATTTTGACCAGCAGGATATGAATTTAAGGTATCATAAATAAAACTTCTTACTAAAGGTTTTTGAGGATATTGTAAAACACTTACATCTGTATCTAATCTAGTTAAATAGTTTGCAGCATATAATCCCAATGCCTGCTTTTGAGTTTTACTTCCCCTATTTAATCTAGAACTTTGATCATGATTTCCATAGGGAACTAAACTTGTAACAATTCCAAATAAATCAACACTATCTATACTTAAGTGAGTATGATCTGAAGTAATTTCTTCTTTATACAAAGCAACTAAAGCATTTTCTTCTTCAGCAGCGTCTAAATATTCAATAATTCCTTGTTCAATTAAATTTCTCCAGGTTAATTGGTTTTGCTCTAATAATACAATATGTTCATTTTTTAATTTAGATTGGCCATTTTCAAGAATTATTAATGGCCTAAGAACTCTTCCTGGTTCTGTAGTAATTAAAATAATTTGGAAAGCATCATCATTTCTAACATTTAATTGTTCTGGAATTTTTTGGCCCCTTCTTTTTTCTCTTATTTGAGTTACAAATTTTTCACTATCTTTAACAGTTCCAATAAAAATACCATTTAGAAATACTTCTCTTCCTTCAAAACCTTCTTTTTCAAGACCTATTTCTTCTAGGTCTTTTAAAAATTCTTTTTTATCTAGTTTAACACTTGTTGAAACTCTACTAAGAATAGCTAGGTTCTTTCTCAATCCAATTTCAGTACCTTCTGGAGTTTCAATTGGGCAGAATCTCCCATAATGTGTTGGATGTAATGTTCTTGCCATAAAATTTTCTTGATCACTTGGCAACATACTTGAAACTCTCTGTAATTGTGAAATTGTAGCTAGATAGTTTGTTTTATCCATATTTTGAGTAATTCCACTTCTTTCTCCTGTCCAACTTCCAGTAGCAATAGCAGATTCAATTCTGTGGCTAAATAAAGTGGATTTAGCAATTACTTTTATAGAGAAGAATTTTTTTCTTTTTACAGATTTTTGTAATGAATATTGAATATCTCTAATTAAGATACCTAGATTAACTCTAAATAAATTTGCTAATAAATCTCCAGAAAGTCTAACTCTTTTATTTGCATAATGATCCTTATCTGTTCTTAACTTTGGATTATCTTTTGAAACAAGATATTGTTTTATTAGTTTACAGAGAGTAATTGCTTTTTTCATTCTTTCTTCTTTACCTACTCCAATATGTGGAAATAAATAAGAATCAATTCTTTGTCTAACTCTATCTAAAATTTCTTTTTTAGTACCCTGTAAATTTGTTTTTTCAGCAATATACATCATAGCATCTTCTCTTGTAGCCAAATCTACAAACTCATATAGGTTAACAATAACACTATCTGTTTCTTTACCAATATATTTTGCAATATCAGATTCTTTTGTCAAACCAAGAGCTTTTAAGATAACTACTGCTGGAAGATTTTTAAATCGACTAAAACCAACTTCTAATAATCCATCTTTACTTTCAGAAATAAGAACTGGAATTCTATATGTCCCCTTTAAAGAAAACATTTTCAGAGTTAATTCCCCTTTAGCATTTGTTTCAACAAAGGCCTGATTTTCAGCAAGATCTTCTGCCATAACCATAACTCTTTCATTACCTTTAATAATAAAATATCCTCCTGGGTCCATGGGATCATTATAGTTTTTCACAAGTTCTTCTTTTGAAAGTCCATGAGTATTACAATATTCACTTTTGATCATAACAGGAATTTTACCAATTTCAACTTCTTCAGAATCAACTTGATTATCTTTTTTAACACTAATTTCTAAAGAAACAGGTGCAGCATAGGTAAGATGTCTTAATCTAGCATCAGAAGGCATAACTACTGAACTACTACCATCTGCTTCTATAACTTTTGGTTTACCTACTTTTATTTTTCCAAGATTTATTTCAAAATCT
>JADHVA010000013.1 GCA_016784245.1 Nanobdellota archaeon | reverse complement strand
AGTTAGGTAATCTAGTAGCTTCATATATTCTTAAAGATAAAGTGTTTGGATCTGAAGTTTTTTTTGTTAGTAAATTTGTTTTTAAGTTTAAATTTCTTTTAAACTGCTTTTCTAGGGCAATTTTTAACATTTTTGAAGGATTATTGAACTGTTCTTTGAAAGTATAAATGAAAAATGCTGTTTCAATCCCTGAAGGGTTGTAAGCAAAGCCATATTTATTTTTCTCAGCTATTTGTAGATGTTCTTTACTTAATGCATATTGTGTTAATTTTTTAAATTTTTTAGATTTCCAAAAAGAATGAGATGGGAATCTTTGTTTTAACATAGCGAGAGCATAAAGATTAAATGCATGGTATGAAGCTTCTTTTTTGTAAAGGTATTTTTTTGATGTTTTATTCATTATGAAATTTATTGGAGTAATTATTTGTGGATAAATGAAATGTCTGATTAATCCATTTTTGTGTATGTGAATATTTTTTTCTAGTTCGTTCATAAATTTGTTTACCTCTCTGCCAATTCTATCTTTTTTTGAGTTTGAAATAAATGAAGATGTTGCTGCAAACCAAAGTTGATGATTAAATGTTAAATCTAGAGTTAATTCTTTTCCGTTGATTTCTCTTTTTTTCCAGTATGATAAAAAATTGTGGTAATTAATGTAATGGAATGCTTGTTTTGCTAAATTTTTGTATTTGATATCTTTAGTATTGTCGTAGGCAATCATTAAAGCTTCAATTGACCAAGCTTGACCTATTAAGCCATTACATTTGTCTTTTCCTTTTTTGTTTCTATAATGGAAAGTAGAGTTGTATGGTCGAGCTTCTTTTTCTAGAAGATAATCTATGTGCTTTATTGCTTCTTTTTTGTATTTGTTTTCCTTTGTTATTTTGAAGGCTTTAAAGAATAAGATAGAAAGATGTGCATGAGTTCTAGTCATAGTCTCAGGATCTTTGTATGGGCCATTGTGACCAGGTGTAGTTTTGTTTTTAAGAAAATGGTCTGCATTTTTTATTATGATTGTATTAAGGTCGGTTTTCATTTTTCAGATGTTTTTTAGCTTTGTAAGTCATTACAGTAACCATTGCAATATCAAATAATCCTCCATATAATGTGAAAAATATCATATAGTATTCTAATATGCCAAAAATGCTAAATAGAATTATACTGTGACATAGGAAAAAGTCGTTTAACATAAATTCTTTTAGCCATCCTCTTTTCTTTCTTTCTTTTTTTACTTCGTCCATTCCGAAGTTAAACATTACTCTGAAATTATATTGGACAATTACAGAGAATTCTAATACTGCGAAAGCTGTGAAAGTCCAAATCCAAACATATACTGAAGGATTGTTTAAGTAAATACCCCAAGCTATTGCAAAGAATAAAATTGGGTTCATTATTCTGTCGGCTATTTTATCATACCAGCCACCTAATGGAGAACACATGTCTTTTTGTCTTGCTAAATTTCCATCTACAGTGTCGAAAACAAAGGATAAATAGTAAAGTAATGAAGCAATTAAAGCATAGATATAAGTTCCGCTAGCATAGAAATATGATGCAACTAATAGTAAGATCATACTGAATAGAGTTATTTGGTTTGGAGTAATTTTTGTATCCTTTATTGCATGAACAATGAAGTATGTAAGAGTAACATGAGGGACTCTTAAAATGTCTGTGTATAATCCTTCTTTGATATGTTTGCCTTCTCTAATTTCTTTTAATGAAAGTTTTTTCTTTTCTGTTTTTGTACTTTTTTTATTAAATTTGTAAATTCTTAATCTTGTTTCAGGGAATTTGTTTAATTCGCAGCCCTCTTCAAACATGTTATCATGTTTTATAATTTCAAAACCTATGGTCTTGAAAAATTCTATGTATTGTTCAGGAGTTCTGTAAGTTGCACTGTAGTAAGTTTGTAAAGCTTCTGAGAATCTTCTGTTGATTTCATATCTGCCTTTAATACCAGTTCCATCTCTTAGAATTATTTTTGTATTTTCATGAGAATATTTTCTAATCTTTTCTCCTAATTTGATTAAATCTTTGTCATTTAAGTAAATTAAAAGTCCAGAGATGAAAATAATGTCATATTTAGTTTTGCTTTCAAAATCTTGAGCTGATGCTTGAAAATATTTAATGTTGTTTATTTTTTGTTCTTTACATTTCTTTTTTCCTAAAGCAATTAAGTCAAAACAGTAGTTTACAACATGTATTTCTTTAGCTTTGTTTGCAAATTTGAATGCCCATCGACCATAACCTCCAGCTAAATCTAGAACTGTTTTATTCATTAAATTTGGAAGAAATTCGTTAACTCTTTTTTCTTCAAGATCTTTTTTTAATTTTTGTAATTTATTATCTTCTTCTAAGTTAGTAATACCTTGGTTGTCACTATGTTGTTCTGCTCGCTTTTCCCAAAAGTTTTTTACTTCCTTTAAATCTATTGCCATTTTAAATATGAAAATTTTGTATTAGTTAATAATTTGTTTGATAAACTTAAGTTTTTAGGTTTTTTGATCCTTGTGTTGAATAAAAAATCCATGTTAAAAGTTGTGAATTCGTTCTCTTGCTTTGTAGGGATGGGTAATACTCGAATACCTAAAGGTTTGTTTAAAGTGGTAGATAAAGCAGCTACATCTAAGATTATTGAATTTAGTTCTTCTTCAAAGATGTCTCCTGGTAAAGGTACCATGTCTAAGCCACACCCGCAAACTGCTGAGTAAGAAATTAATGAATCTATGGAAAAGAGTTTGTTGTTGTTTCTTAAGCCTAGTTGTTCATCTTCTAATAAAGAAAACATTACTCCATTGAAACCTGTAGTGGGTGTCTTGTTTCTTTTTTGTATCTCTTTTAATATGTCAGTTAAGTATGAAGTTATGAATAAAGTTCCATTGCTGCCAAGTTGTTCTAAACCTAATAGTTCTATTAATTCTGCTACACTGCTTTCCTTTTCAGGATATGGTGCAAGAGAAAAATCTATACCATGGTATTTTATGAAATGTTTGTTTGAAAGAACTGAAAGGATTTCGTTGATTTGATTTATTTTTGGTGATATCTTTGTTATGATTTCTTCTCTTAATGAAATTAAATCTTTGTTCTCTGAAGAGTTGATTATTTTGATGAATTCTTTTGGTAATTCTAAACCTATAGAAATTCCTAATTCTTCTGAACTGTAAGTATAAGGGAAGAATGGCGTGTTTGCTTTTATGTTGCAAGAAATACCTACTCTAAAATTATTGTAACCTGAGTTGTCTAATTTTGAAACATTTTTTATGAATTTACTAGCTATTGGGATTGCATTGTATGAAATCTGATTATCTTTTGCGATGATTAAATTTGAAAATGTTTTTGGGTATCTTTTTAATATTGTTAAAGCTAGTTCTGATAATTCTTTTTGGTTTTCTGTTAAATCAAAAGGAATGTTAATCCATCTAATGTTTAATTTTTCTGCGAAGTTTGAGAAAGTTTCTATTTTTCCAATTATTTTTTGTGAATTTAAATTTGAATCTTTGTTTGTGATAGGTGTTAAGTTTATTCTGATAGTTCTTACATTGATATCTTCTTTTTCTAAAGTTATTGTAGTTTCTTCAAGAAAATTTTTTAGTTTAGACTCTAGATGTAATAGTGTGTCAGATTCTATGTCAATAGGAATCCCAATAGTAATTGTTCTAAGATCCATTTTTAGTTTTCTCAATTAAATTTATGTAGTCCAAAGGTGTGTTAATCTCATGGAAGAATGTGTTTTTTATATCAACTATGTTTATTTTATAATTCCCTAAAGGTAAATTTATTCCTGCGAAAACATTTTGGTTGTTTAAACATGATTTTTTCCATTTTCTAAGTAAATCTGGATTTGAAATTTTGTATATTCCTGTAGTCTCAGGTTCATTTGAATATTGTTCTCCAAAAAACATTTCTTTTAAGATTCCATTTTCTGATTTACATCTAACTGTGTTGTATCCTTTATTTTCTGATTGGAATACAAAGACTGAGTCTTCTGGTGATGATTCAATTAAATTTAACATTTCTTCGTCGAAAATTAAATCTGAAGATGTAACTATTGTAGGTCTGTCATCTAAAGCTAAACTTAAACTGTAACTGTTTCCTGTGATTCTCCATTGGTCATTGTAAACATAATTTAAGTTTGGATATTCTTGCATTACATGTAAAGCTTTGTGTCCAAGAACTACTGTGATTTCATAATCTTTGAAAAGTCTAATATATTTTTCAATTAAAGTTTCTTGATTTTTTGGATCTTTTATGAATAGTTTGTTTAAACCATGGATTTTGAAACCTTGGCCTGCTGCTAAAATAATTAATCTTTTAGTTTTGTCTTTGCTTTCTTCAATGATTATATTTCCTTTTAAATTTTCTAGAGGAATGTAACATTCACTGATAACTCTTGGGAAATTATGTTTTACTGTTTTGTATGGATATATGTCTCCTTGACTTGCTCTTGCAATAACAGTTGGAATGTCAACATATTCTTCTTTTCTTAATGTCCAAACTTTTACATCTTCATAATCAAAACCTTGTGTAGGGATCTTTTTAATTCCCATTCTTATTGCAGCTTGTAATCTGTGTTGGCCATCAAGAACTAAGTTGTGATTTTTTTCTATGTAAATTGGTTTTAACCAAGCACCATCTCTTTCAATTTTATCAATTAGAATATTTACTCTTTCTTCGTCGAAACCTTCTATGTGTTTTAGTTTTTCAGTTTCAATAAAATTAATTTCTTTTTCTTTTGCTTCTTCTTCATCAAATTCTATACCTGTAGCTTCATAATAATCTTCTGGAGAATTAAATGTTGAAAATTTATATTGGCTTGCATCACCTTCTATACAAGGTAAGTGTGTTAAGTTTTCAATCCAAGGAATTAAGAAATATTGCTTGAAAGTTTCTTGTGCATAAATGTTTACAAGCTTTTTGAATAAATCTTTTTCATTTGGACCAACTCTCATTAAACCAGTTAATTTTGTGTGTTCTTGATATTCTTCTCTGTATTCAGGAACAATTCTAATGTCATTAATATTTCCTAATTCATCTGATCTTAAAATTCCACCATATTGAGTATCATTAAATTTTCCTTTTGTAAGCCAAGTAGATTTTCCTTCAAAGTCAGAACCAGCTAAATATTGAATTAAAGAATCTTCAGCAATCATGTCCGCTTCAACAATTATGAAGGGTTTAGTTATGTGATCCAAAGCAAGTTTCATAGAATAAATGTTGGTGTCTTCATAATATCTTGGATTTTCTACAATCTGTATTTCAATATCTTGAATCTTTTTTGTTTCTTCAATGATTTTATCTTTTGCAAAGCCTACAACAATTATGACTTTCTCAATATTAGCTTTTTTTAATTGCTTGATAACTCTAGCTAGAATAGTGTCTTCTTTATATTTCAATAAAGACTTGTGTTTTCCCTCACAAAGCAATCCCATTCTTCGGCTAGATCCTGCAGCTAGAATAATAGCCTCTTTTATTTCGTTCACGAGAGAATTCTATTTTATTTGCTTTTTAAGTTTTATGGAGTTCTTATATGTTATTTAGAGGATATTACATCCCTTTATAGTTGTATTTGTAGAACTTTTTGTAGAATTTTGGTAAAGATTTGATTCTTAATTTGTTCTTTTTCTTGTCTTTGAACCATAATATTGAAGAATCTGGATAATCTTCTGCAAATGTTGCTTTTGCTAAAATAACTTCTAAGTCTTCAGGCCAGAAAGAATAATCTGGAGTTAAATCAACACCCATCCATTTCTTTATAGTTTTATCCCAGATTTCTCTAGACATTGTACCAAACCAATAGTTTAGTTTATTTTTGAAAGGTGCATTTAGATATTTTTCTTTCTTTGTGAAAGTTCTTCCAAATCTTCCCCACTCTAAAATTGGGAATCCTCTTAATCTTAATTTTTGATCTAATTTTTTTTCGTGGATTTCTAACTTTTTAATTAATTTTTGTTTGTCCATTAAATTTTCTTGTAAGAATTTTTTAATTACTTTACCTTTTGTTAATCCATTTTCGTATAAGTACATTGCTTGAACAGATTTACCATAATTTTTTGGAAATGTAGGTGTGTCAACATGAAGCATTCCTCTTATAGGGTCATACATCGAGGGTCTTCCTCTTTCTAATTCTCCAGGGTGCTTTTTATCGTCCCAGAAAATATGTCCTATGTGGTTATCATAATGGTAAACATTTTCTAAACCTAAACGTCCTATAATAATTAAAGATAAAACACCATGAATAGATAATCTGTGAGGTAAAAAAGCTAAAACATTGAAATCAAAAAATCTTTTTTGTTTTGCAGCTTTTGAATTTATAATGAAAAACATGTCATCAAAGTGGCCAGTTGGACAATCATGTCTGTATCTTGAAAAACCTAAGCCTCGCATAGCAAATTCTTTTTTGTTCTTTTTTAGGTCTTTGATAATTTTTAGAACTTCATCTTCTTTTAATGGCCAAGCATCAGTGTGTAAATGCATAACATAATCTGCTCCAGCATTAATTGCACCTGTACAAGATTTTTTTATACAATCAGCAACTCTGCATCTCATGTTAATACTGTTTCGCATCCAAGGCATATTTTTGGTAATTTTAATATCATCACCTTTAGTGAAAACATCAATGTCTAAATTTTTAATAAAAGGTTCTGGGTTTTTATGATTACTACAAACTGAGATAATATATTCACCTTTCCAATTATTTCTAATAATATCTATTAAAATAGCAAGTTCTTCAAATTTGTCGTAAAGGCTAATAGCAATTCCTATCTTCATTGTAAAGAAAAATTAAAAGAGTATTAATAAGTTTTTGGAAGCTTAAGCTTCTAAAACTCTTAATACTGTGTCAACAAGATTTTTCTTGTCAAGACCATATTTTTTGTATAAGTCTTCTGGCTTACCACTTTCTCCAAAGAAATCTTTTGGTAGACCTATTTTAGTTAAAGAAGCACTTCCATCATTCTCGACAATAGCTGAAGCAATCATATCACCAAGACCACCAATAACTCTGTGATCTTCTATAGATACAATTTTATCAAAATCTCTTGCAACTTTTCCAACTGAAGCTCCATCAAAAGGATGTATAGATGGTACATTGATTACTTTAGTTGAGATTTTATGTTGCTCTTCTAATTCTTTTGCTGCTTCTAATGCAGTTTCAACAGTTCCTCCCTGTGCATATACTGCAATGTCATTACCTTGTCTAAGAGTTACTGTTCTACCTGGAATAAATTTGTAATTTTTTTTGTTTACTTCAAGCATTGGTTGTCTACATAATCTTAAATAAGCAGGGTTTGAACTTGTAGCAAGATATTCCATAATAGCTTTTGTTTCTACATTGTCAGCAGGTTGATAAATTTCTAAACCTTGCATTGCTCTCATGATTGCTAAATCTCTAGTTCCCATTTGAGTTGCACCATCTTTACCAATTGCTAAACCAGCATGAGTTCCAACTAAAACTACAGGAGCTCTATTGTAACAAATTGAATTTGCTATTTGGTTTGTTGCAACTTCCATGAATGCACCGAATGTACTAAAGAAAGGTCTGTAACCTGAAAGAGCTAAACCTGATGCAATACTAACTGCATTGGATTCTGCAATTCCACATTCAAAAAATCTGTCTGGATATTGTTGTCCAAAAGCTTTTGTTTTTGTTGCACCACATAAGTCTGCACTAACTACTAAAATATTTTCATATCTTGAACCTAAATCTAATAAAGATTCACCAAATGATTCTCTTGTTGATTTCATTCCATTCCTCCAAGCTCACTCATAGCTATTTTGTAATCGTTTTCACCAATTGCTTTTGCATGCCAAGACATTGTGTTTTCCATAAAAGAAACACCTTTACCTTTTACAGTATCAGCAATAATCATTGTTGGTTTGTCTGTAACTTCTCTTGCTTTTTCATATGCTTCTAATAAATTTTTATAATTATGTCCATCAGCTTCAATAACATTCCAACCAAATGCTTCCCACATTTTTGGAAGTTGTTCTCTAGGAAGTAACCTTGTTGAAGCGCCATCATTTTGAAATTGATTGTAGTCGGTAATTGCAAGTAAATGTCCTAGTTTTCCTTCTCTTGCGAATGTGGCTGCTGACATTGCAGCTTCCCAAATTTGGCCTTCTTGACTTTCTCCGTCTCCAATAATAACATAAGTTCTTCTGTCTAAACCTTGAAGTTTTGCGGCAAGAGAATAACCAATAGCCCCACTTAAACCTTGACCTAAAGCTCCTGTTGAAAAGTCAATGTATTCTGGTAAAGCAGTTCTAACAGGATGACCTTCAAGTCTACTGTCTACTTCTCTTAAAGTATTAATAAGTTCTCTTTCAGGAATGTAATCTCCTACTGCAAGTGCAGCATATAATGCTGGAGCTGCATGACCTTTTGAAAGAATAAAAATATCTCTTTCAGTTGAAGCAGGTTCGAAAGTTGGTCTTTCTCCAGTTTTTGAATGTCTTATTACATTTCTTGTAGGTTCACCAAAATTCATTTCATCAAAAAACAAACTTGTTACTAAATCTGTAACAGATAAAGAAGGACCTGGGTGACCAGATTGAGTTCTATAAAGAGATTCGATAATTAATCTTCTTGTATGCAAAGCTTTTTCTTCTAATATTTTTATTTTATCTTTCATTTTATCTCCTTAAATATTTTTCAGAAATGCTTCCTTTTAATATTCCAACCATTGCATGAAGAACATGAAGTGATAAATCTTCATAGGTTAAATTAAAATCATTTCCACCAGTTTGTCCAGGGAATTCTGATCCTTCACCAGGAATAATTATACAATGGTCTGCTAAGTCTCTTGCAGTTCCACCATTTTTTCTTGCTCCAACAATTGCAATTGTTTGTGCTCCAGCATCTCTAGCAACTTCAAAAGCATTAATTATATTTCCAGAAGTTCCACTACCAGTTAAACCAATTACTAAATCCTTTTTTTTAATTTCATAATTTCTAAGCTGTTGTGCAAAAATTTGATCGTAACCAAGATCATTTGCTAAACCTGTTAACATTGCACCACTTGCTCCTAAGTCAACAGTTCTTAATCCAGGGATACCTGGTGGTAAAGGTTTTGATTTGTCTTCACTAACAAAAGGATGTGTGCTCATATCCATTAAAGCATGAGAAATTGTTCCTGCTGGTCCACCATTTGCACAGCCATAAACTGTTCCAGATGCCATATAAGTTTGAATTAAAGCTACACTTGCTAAAGTCATCTCTTCAAGTGGTAGAGCTTGTAAAGATTGAATTGTTTCTGTCTGATATTGTTTTAGTAGTTGTTCGATTGGTTTCATTTTTTTCCTCCAGTATCTCAAAAAGCATTAGTTTTCCTAAATAATATAGGAATATATTGTAAGGTGTATGATGTAAAGGTGCAATGTTAGGGAAATGTAGAGCACCAAGTAGCCTTACTTTGTAGAGATCGTAATTATTGTCTTTAATAAAGTTGTGAAAGATTTTTCTGAATGTAAGAAGGTTTCCTTTTGCTAAATAGTTGTAATTAATTATGTTGCCTCTTTTTTTAACAAAGAATTCATTTCTTCTGATAATTTCTGCGTTAATAATAAGTGCATGTTCTAATTTAGCAAAATCATAGTAAAGGTCTCCATATTCTAAAATCCCTCCAAAGTTCTGTCTCCAGTCAATTAAAACTGAATCTTGATTATTTTTTATTATAATATTTTCAGGTTGGAAATCTCCATGAAATAAAACTGGAATTCCTTCTGAAAGATTTTCCCAGTTAACTCTATCAAGTAATGAAGCCATTGTTGGAACTCTAACTCCATTGATTGTTTCTTCTTCATCTTGAATTCCTGTTCTTAAGTAAAAATCTTTAATTCGATTTTTGGTTTTGTGTTCCATGAAATTATTACATAATATTTTGAATTTAATTTTTTGTTCTTCAGATAATTCAATTTCTTTCCATAATTTTTCTCTTTGTTTTTTTAGGAGATTTTTGAATGTTTCTTGATTATATGTGTCTGAAAGCATTTTTCCTTCAATCATTTCGTAAGCATAAAAATGGGGTTTGCTAATTGTTATTTCTGGAACGATGTTTTTTAGAAGGTTAGCTCGTTTAACTCTGTCCTCTGCAGATTTTGGATTTGCAAAATATTTTATCACTTTATTATTTTCAAAATAAATGAATTCGTTGATTTTTGGTAATACTTTATTTTTACTGAAGTTAATACAAGTAATTTCATAAGAATTTTGATTTCCTGTATCATACCATGTAAACGGGATTGCTTCCAATTTGTGTTCAATTAATGTTCTAAGGCCATTTGAAACTTGTAGTTCATTTTGGATTAGTTCACTTTTACTTTCTTCTAAGCCTTGCCAGAATTCTTTGTGATTATTTATTCCAGCCATTCCAATAAAAGCATTGTCAAGAATTGTTTTATAGTCTAAACAAACTTGTAAAAGGATTTCAGTTTCAAATTTATCAAAGAATTTTATAACTCTATCATTTACAACTTCTGAAATACAAAAGTTTTTTGAATTTTTTACTGGTGCAATACCTATCCAGTTTTGAGTTGGTTTTGGAATGTCTTCAGCAACTAAAGTATCACATGAAGTAAATATGAAAGGGCAATTTAGATGAGGCTTACAAGATAATAAAGAATATCCTGGTCCTGAACCTGGTCCTTCCCAATTGTCAATTTCAACATATGTGATTAGTCTGTCTGGATGAGTTATTGCTAAGTAATCTTTTACTTGTTGTGCTTTGTAACCAAGAGGAATTACTATTTCAATATCTTTTGGAAATTTTTCAATTATTCTTGAAATAGTTGCTTTGTGTCCTACTGGAAGTAATGCATTGTTTACTAATTCTGAATATTTGATTCTATTATTTTTTCCTGCAGCAAGAATACAAACCTTATACATTAAGATCTCCTCCAAGATGTTCTGAAACTATTCTACCAGATTGTCTTCCTGAATCATCACTAATTCTTTCAACATCATCAAGTTCTGGAGTTGAAGTTTCATAAGCTATGTAATCAGTAACTGAAATAACTCTATGAACAATTCCTTTTTTTGAAGTCCAAAATTGTCCAGGTTTTCTTCTTTCTTTGTAATCATTTAAATTTAATGATAAAACTTCTTTATTGATCTCTTCTCTAGGTTTGGTTAAATCAATTTCAATTCCATCAATAACATCTGCTTCACCTTCAGTTAAATAATTTGTTTCAAGTTTGTTTATGTGGTATTGTAAACTACATTGATTTCCTGCTGTCATCCAAATTTGTTTTAATACATGTAAATTGGTCCAAGAAATCCATAGTTCTCCACCCCAAGGTTTGCTAACTCTTTTTGGATTTTTTATAATCTTAAAAGTAGTTAGAGGCATTTCAGTTTTTGTGTATCCCTCGTCGATAATTTCTTTGATTAAAAATCCTTCTGGGACTTCTGAATGTGTAGAAAGAGCAACAAAATCTTTGCTTATGTTGGTTAATTTGTATTCTTCATTTGGAATAGTTATGAACCCTTGTCCTTTTTTTAGTAAAACTTTTTCTGAAGTAAAAGAATTTTTAATTTCTAATTCTGCTTCTCCTTTATGAATAAAAGTTGTTCTTAGATTTGTAGATTTAATAAAATCTGTTTCTGGATTGTTGTATTCCCATTTTTCAAAAATATATCTTGGAGTTGAGTCAATTTTAGTTATTTTAATTGATTCATTAGTTTCAGAAAAAAATCTTTTGTTAATTTCTATACAAGCATCACATACAGCACCTTCAGCTGAATTTGATTCTGTAACAAAGTCAGCTAGAATCTTTGCTTCTTTTCTTGCATTTTGTGGAGTAATTCCAAAAGCACATTCTTTTATGATTGGAGCATCATGAATTCCGTCTCCCATAAAAATAGTTTCATTTAAATTAAAATTTCTTTTCATATAATCTAATCTGCTTTCTTCAGAAACAAGTTCTAATTCATAACCCATATCTTCTTGGATTCTTTTTTTTGTAATAAGAAAACCTCTTCTGTCTGCAGTAATAAATTTTATTTTAATTTTATTTTTTAATAATTTAAGTCCATCCGAGTCGTGAGCACCAAATATTTTGTAAACTTTGCCTTTTTCTGAATATAAAAATTGTCCTGTGGTCATAACACCATCTACATCTAATATAAAATTTTTCATTTATTCTCCTCCTAAAAGATTAATTACTGCTTTTTGCATTTCTTCAATTGGTGCATCATGTCCAGTATATAATTTAAATTGTGCTGCAGCTTGATTTACACACATAACATATCCTGGAATAACTTCTAAATCTAATTCTTTAGCTTCTCTAATTATTCTGGATTCAATTGGAGAAGTAATAACATCATAGATAATTTCAAAATTGTTTAGATAGTCTTGTGAGTAAGGTGTTTCATTTGAATTTAGACCTATTGAAGTAGAATTAATTAATAAATATCCTTGTTCTTGAAATCTTGTTTCCCAGTCAATAACTTTTGCTTCTAGAGTTGTTGCAAGTTGTTTAGCTTTGTCTTTTGTTCTGTTTGCAATATATAAATCACCACCTTTTTCTTTTACAGCAAGACCAATTGCTTTTGCAACTCCACCCGAGCCTAACATTAAAACTTTTTTACCTTGAAGATCTGGGAGTGCTTCTTTTGCACCAGAATAATCTGTATTATATCCAATTAATTTTCCATTTTCATTTACAATTGTGTTTACTGCACCAATAGTCGCAACTTTTGGATCAATTAAATCTAAAAAAGGAATTACTAAAGGTTTGAATGGCATAGATATACTACAACCTCTTATTCCAGTAGCTCTAACTGTTTGTAATAAATTTGGAAGTTTTGTTTCATCTTCTAAACCTAAAGGTTGGTAATGAAAATTTAATCCTAAAGTTTTATATCCAACATTATGAACAGTAAAACCAAATTTCCCCGGATGTCTTGCTAATGAAATACATAGGGTAGGTGTTTGATTTATTGCCATCTTTTGATTTTATAATGTCCTCTTTATAAATTTTATTTACTTAAGATATTCAATTGTTTTTTGAATACTTTCTGGAGAATAATCATCTATGAAAAGTATTTCATTATATCTAAGTCTTCTTCCAATTTCATTTTGAGTTGCTTCTGTTAGTGCATCTT
>JADHVA010000012.1 GCA_016784245.1 Nanobdellota archaeon | reverse complement strand
CAGCTTCATATATATAACCTTCAACATCTGAACCTAAACTATCAAGAACATTTTCAATAGATTCTCCAAAATTAATTTCTGATCCACTAACAGTTTTCAATATTTCCTTATCTGCATATTTTTTATACCAATCAATATCTTCTCTAGTAGCTAAATATGGTTCAATACTAATATGGAATTTTCCAGTATGTGATGGTTGTCTTTGTCCACCTTGTGTATAAATCATTTCAGGTCGAGATATAACTTCCATTCTAACCATAATACATGAAAACCAATTTTTATTCTTTCTTATAACTGCTAATAATTCTAATTCTAATTTACTTGTTTCAAAAGCCATAACAACATCTGGACTATTAACATCTGTCTTCATTTGTAAAGCTTTCAATGAAGTTAAATATGGTTTTAACCAAGAACTATACAATCTAATAACATTATAGTGTTGTTGTAAATTTTTCAATCTAAATTTTCTTGTATGTTGCATTTCATACCAAGTTTTTTCTTTCCACAAATAGTACTGTACTAATTTTTTCTCTAATGCATTTTGAACTCTTGTATTTAATGTATGTTCTTTAGCCATTTGACCAAGATACTTATGTAATCTCTTTTTTTGTTCACTCGGATCTTTACCATGTGGATTTACTCCAAAAAATAAATCTGGTAATGTAACAAAACCAATTTTATTTGCCATAGAATAAATTGAATTAGGATTTTGCATTCCTTGTTCAACAACTTCAATCCATGTAGATTTTAATGCTACTTCTGATTGTCTTGCTGTTTCATTTCCAGAATTTTCAGAAAAACTATCTGTATAGAATTGCATTCTTTCATCCATCATTCTTAATTCTCTAACTAAAGGTAACAAAGTTTTTGTTAATTGTCCAATTTGTGAAAGATAAGTAGAAACTTGTTGTTGTATAGCACCAATTTTTGTTCCTAGCTGTCCATGAAAACTACTACTAACTGCAGCATCAAATACATCCTTTAATTTATAAAATTCAATAGGTTTCAAACCATATTTTGTTTCTTTATTTTTTGTAAAAAAATCTTGAAAGAAATAATAATATTTTTCAATTGAACCACCAAAATTTTCTATATGTAAATTAAAAGCACCATTATGTCCCCATTCAGCATTTGGTTGTTTTCCCCATTCCTCAGCAAGAGAATGACCCATATCTGAATTAGGTTGAACTTTTCCAGGGCCCATTTTGAAAGGATTATATTTTTCCTGATTTTCTTTTTTCTTTTTCTTAATCTCTTCTTCAGTATCTTCTATCTTCTTAGCGCTCGAGAATAATGAGCTTAATACAGGTTCAGCCATTACTTTCTCCTATGGCTTTTTAATTTATAAGCTTTCTCTTCCTTATACAATCTATAAATCAAAAAAACAACTCCTATTGTAGCAAAAATATCTGCAAAATTAAAAACTGGCCAAATTGAAATAGAAATAAAATCTCTTACATATCCTAAAAAAACTCTATCAATAAAATTACCTAAGGCTCCTGCAATTAAAAAACTTAAAGCTAGAGGATAATACTTAAAATAAATAATCCCAACAACAACAACAATTAAAGAAATTAATGCTAATATCCAAGTTCCATTTTGAAAAATTCCAAAAGCTGCACCTGTATTTTCTAAATAACTAATTTTAAAAAAACTTAATAAATCAAAATTTACATTTTCAAAAATTTTCTTTGTAATTTGATCAAGTATTACAAACAAACCTATCAAAAAATAATATTTTTTCATTTTATTGGTTAATTATCAAGAAAGCTTTTAGCTCATCATATAATTTTGAAACTTCAACATATGAATCTTCTTTATACTGTTCTAATCTATCTCTAGTCATAATCTCATAAACTTTCTGCATTTGCTTACCAAAAGTTCTTCCTTTCCAAACATCATCATTTGTATTAATATCTCCCCAACTCTTAAACTCTATTGTTGCTTGTTGTCTCTTAACTTTTTTTCCTCCTTCTAATTGTACTTCAACATCTCCTTTAACATCAATTCCTGTAACTAAAACAATTTTAAAATTATTATAATCATTAAGTGTTTTAATAGCAATCCAAACAATTTCTAATCTATAGCCTCCACCAGGAAACATTATTTTTCTATATTCAACTTCTCTCCATACATAACCATAATGTTTAAACCAAAGGTAAAGTTCAACATATAAGTCTTCAATATTAAATACTCCTTTAGACTTTATCTTAATTTCACCCATTACTTTTACTTTACTCATAAACAAAAACAAAGCCACTTATATTAATAAATCTTTCTTAGTCCACAATCTTTTTAAAGGAACAATTTTGCTTTCATACATATGATTACAGGATTAGAATTTCGTAGACAGATTTTACATTTACTTTTCGGTGTTTTTCTTGTAACTATGCTTTATTTTGGTCTTTTCAACATTTATCACATGCTTGCAATACTTGTTTTAGGTTTTATTTTATCTAAACTTTGTACATTCACAAAAATACCTATTGCATCTTGGGTTATGGATCGTTTTGAAAGAAAAGAATTTAGAAAAACTTTTCCAGGTAAGGGTCCAATTCTATTCATGATTGGTTCTATTATAGTTTTATACTTTTTCCCATTGAAAATAGCTTTAGCTTCAATGATAATTTTATCAGTTGGTGACGCTGCTTCACATATTTTTGGAAAAATTTTATCAAATAGAACTTACAAATATTTAAAATCCATTGAAGGAACAATTATTGGAATTCTTTTTTCTTTTGTATCTGCATTAATTTTTGTAGAATTTGCTTTAGCATTATGGGCAAGTTTAATTGCAATGAGTCTTGAGGGTTTCAAATTTAAACTTGATGATAATATTTATATTCCAATAGTTGCAGCTTTAGTAATGATTATTCTATAATACCTAGTCTCTAGTCAACTAATTCTTATAAATCTCTATAATATATTCTAATTTATGACAGACATTAAATTAAAGGATCCTGTGGCTGATGGATTTTGGTCTGGTTTAGGTTTAATTGTATCAGGTTTAATTACTGTATTAATTTTTATGGTATTATACGTATTTTACCTAACTTTCCTAATTTAGATGGCCATGAATAATTTCCCACTCTTTGTATGCAGTACTTAGGGAAGACAATTTTACTTTTATTTTTTTTAATTCTTTTTTCAGATACTTTGCTTCTTGCTTTAATATTTTCTTATCAAAAACATGTTCAGAGAACTTAGTTTTTGGTTTAGGAACCAAATAGTTAATTGAAAGATATGTTTGACCTTTAAATTTTGCTTTTACTTTATCAACAAATTCAATAAATTCTTCTAAATCTTTTTCACTTGTATTAGGCAAACCAATCATCATATAGACTTTTAATTTTTTAAATCCAACTTCATTTGCCATTTTTATAAAATTAAAATAAGCTTCATCTTTTACTTTTTTATTTAAACTAAATCTTAATCTTTCTGCAGATTCAGGTGCAATAGTCACAGATTCTTGTCCACATTTTTTAATTAATTCTAAACATTCTTTATCAATCAACTCAGCTCTTAATGAAGGTACTGTAACTCTAACTTTTTTCTCTAACAAATATTTTAAAATTTCTTTTCTTTTAGGATGTGCAAATGATGGTGAGTAGATTACAACTTTTTCTACATTATTTTTTTCTAAACCCTCATCAATAATTTTTTTAATATTTTCAAAACTTCTATATCTATAACCTTGATAAAATTCATTTAATGGACAAAATTTACATTCAAAAGGACAACCTCTTTCAATTTCTAAAATCAAACATTTTCCAAACACAAAATCTTTATCTATTTTTTCAGGATATTCTTGAACAATTGGATAAGGAACTTTATCTAAATCCTTTACAAATGCAGAACTTACTTTATTTTTTCCTGGAACATAAACTCCTTTTATTTTAGATATTCTTTTTAAAAATTGATCTTCTCCTTTTTCATATTCCTTCAAAACTTTCACAATAACTTCTTCGACATCCCCAATTAATAAAAAATCAAAATGTTCTCCAATCATTTCAGGATTCATAGAAACTAATGGCCCTCCAGCAAAATTTAATCCTTCACCTTTCATACTAATTGCTTTTTTTAAATCCAATTCATATTGTAAAGAAAATCCAACTAACTTAGAACTTACTTTTTCTGAATCTGAAAAAACTCTTTTACAAAACCAATCTTCTCTAGAATTTACAATATTTGCAATAATCAAAAGTCCAAGAGAATATACACCACCATAGGATTTATTAGGATAAACAAGATCCATTGTCCATTTTGATTTTCTATATTTCATAAAAAAGAAAAAAATTTAACCAAAGTAGTTAACTTTTTTGTTATGTACATCAGTTTTATCAGCATTCTTTTCAACCTTACCGACATAATCTTTTAATTTATTTTCAAATTCGGCTGCAGCTTTCTCAAGAGGTTTGTAATCTACACCTAATCCTAAATATACATCTAGAATTTCAATTATTCTCGCAGAAGCCATACTATCTGGTAACTTTGTATGTGTTTCAACAAAAACTCCAGTAGTATTAATATCTTTACTATGTAACAATAAAGCAGCTGTAACTCCCATAAGAATTCCTTCTTTCAAAGGTTTTGCACTTGAATCAGCTAATTTTTTTGTTTTTGTAGAATTATTTGAATAAAAATATGTATTTATACTTGTTACATTTTGACTCATTATTCCTTCAATACTAATTATTTCTTTTGCTTTTAATTTTTTATAAACTTCAGTTAAAGCATCAGCAATTTCCCATTCAATTCCTCTAACATCAACTAAAGAATGTACAATAATTAAATTTTTACTTTTCACATAGTACAATTCTAAAGGTTGAACTACTTTACCTTCATGAACAGCTGCAATAGGTGCAATCTCTTCTGACTTTATGAAGCCTATAGGTTTTGCTTTAAGGTGCTTGATTAAGTATTCAGTTGTGATTGTTCCGATTAGTCCTACTCCAGGGAAACCTTCAATAATTATTGGATTTTTTGGACTTTCTTTTAGTTTTAATTCCATCTTATTTTTAATCTAGTTATAAGAATTAATAAACCTTTCTAAATAAAATAAAAAATTAAGAAGTGATTTCAACAACTTTAATTTTAAATATTAAAGTTTTACCAGCTAAAGGATGATTCAAATCAATTGTAACATCTTTTTCACTAATTTCAGAAATTTTTGCAGGAAGTTGTTGTCCATTTGGTAAAGCCATAGCTAACATCATTCCAACTTTTGGTTCTGGTTCAGGAGGTAATTGATCTCTAGGTACTTTTCTCATCATTTCTGGATTAGGTTGACCATATGCTTCTTCAGCCTTCAGAGTAATTTCTTTCTCTTCATCAACTTCCATACCTACAACAGCATCATCAAAACCCTTAATTAATTGTCCACTACCAACTTCAAATTCAAGTGGGTGTCCATGTTTTTCAGTACTATCAAAAACTTCGCCATCTTCTAACTTTCCTTCGTATTCTACTTTTATTTTGTCTCTTTGTTTAACTTTCATCTTTAAGACTCCTATATTTATTTCAATGAATTAATGACCTTATTTAAGAGTTTCTATATACTCAATTCCTTCATAAATCTCTTAACAGTCTTAACAACATGCTCTGGTTGTGTTTTCAATCTTTTAGAACTTTCTAATAAAACTTCACCTTCAAATTTATCTTTAGAAATTAATTTTTTATCTACATTTTTTTTCTTCTTAACAACTTTCTTCCACAAACTAAACAACTCACTACATCTTCCAGGAACTTCTTCTCTTTTACAATTTAATAATTCCATCAATTCTTCAACAATCTCACCTTTACTTTCTTCTTCTTTCATTGCAGCTTTTCCAGCTACATAAACTAAACGTACAACTCCATCTTGAATTTTAGAACTTTTAATTATTTTAATTTTTACAAGATCTTTAGTATTTTTTAGATGTGTTCCACCACAAGCTTCAACATCTACACCTTTTATATTTACAATTCTTAACATTCTTCCAGGAACTGCACCACCTTGATAAATTTCCATTCCAAACTTTTTCTCAGCTTCAGATCTCGGATAAAATTTACTTTCAACAGCTATTTCTTTTTTAATAATTTTATTAGCTTCATCTTCAATTTTTTTCACTTCTTCTACACTTAAAGAATCAAAATGAGTAATATCTAATCTTCCTTTTTCAACATCTTTGTAAGCTCCAGCTTGATTTACATGCCTTCCTAAAACTTTTCTTGCAGCAGCATTAACAATATGTGCTCCTGTATGGTGTTGACTCAATTGAACTCTTCTTTCTCTATCAATCAAACCTTCAACAACATCACCTTTCTTAAACTTCAAATCTTTTACTTTATGTACAATCAAACTTCCTTGTTTCCAAATATCTAAGACTTCACTTCCACCTAAACTTCCAAAATCATGAACTTGTCCTCCAGAACTAGGATAAAATGCTGTTTTATCTAAAATAACTAAATCTTTTACAATTTTCAAAACTTGTCCTTTAAATTTAATTTTTCCATAATCATCATAATATAATGCTTCTGTATTTGTTAAACTTCCAAAGTTAATTTCATTTTTCACTTTAGCTTTTTGAACAGCTTTTTTCTCATGTAATTCTGAAACTTTAGCATAAAAATCATTTGGTATTTTTATACCTGGAATCATTTCAGGATTTATTCCTTTAGAATCATATAATTTCAATAAATCTTTTTCTTTTAATTTCTTTAAATCTAAATTTGCAATTAATCTCTTTGTTTCTCTTGAAAAACTTGCATATTTTTTCTTCTCAATATCTAAGACTTCTTTTACAGATTCAATATTCTCTTTCAATTCAGGAAACAAATCTTTTAATTCACTTGCATGCCATTCACAAATTTCACTAATCTCATTTTTATTTGAATAAGCTAAACATCTTCTTGCCATCATTCTCAGATTATATCCTCCCCCTGTATTTGAAGGCAAAGCTCCATCATTGATTGCAAATAACAAACTTCTTGTATGTTCTGTAATAAAATAATGTTTTGACCACAATTTAATTTTTTCTTTAACATTCTTTCCAACTTTTTTCTCTACAAAGTTCCAAGCTTTATCCATATCATCAACTTCATCATTATTCAAAAAACTTCCATAAGGCGAGTATTTTTCTAAAATTTTCTTATCAATCTTTACACTTTCTTTATTCAATACTTTTTTCAATGTTTTAGGAAAAGTAGCATCATATATTGTTAAAGCTCCTTGTGAGAACCAAGCATTTCTTTCCATTCCCAAACCCATATCTAAAACCTTTAATTTCAAATCTTTTACTCCACTAGCTTTTTGTTCATACATCATATAAACTTGATTCCATAATTCACATCCTCCAGAAAACATTTCCATACATGGTCCTAAGTTTCCACCACCAGCCCATGCATCTTCATGAAAAGTCATATCTTCTTTTTTCAATCCTAAACCTTTGATATTCCAATCATACATGTCTCTAAACATTTTCTTTTGATCCCAATGTTTTTCAGAAACAAAACTATGTTGTCCAATCATAACAAAACCTGTCATATGTGACATTGTAATACCAACATTATCAACATCTCCAAATCTTAAACAAAATTGTGGTATTGCTAAGTGGTCTGAAGGGGGATTTACTTCTCCAGAGATAATATAAGGTTGAAAAGCTGCAATAGAGGCATTAGTATATTCCATTGTTGGATTCCATCTAGCAACTGAAGGATATCTTTTAATTGGAGTATATCCTTTTTTTCAAACATTTTAGAAAACTTTTTCCAAACATCAACATAACTTAATTCTTTCTTTCCAATTTTCTTTCCAATAAAACTAAAACCATTTTCTGAACAAGCGCTATCTCCACAAACATTTTGATTATTAACACTCCAAAAAGGTTTCTTACAGACTTTACAAATATTTCTTTTAAATCCTTCTTCTTTTAAAACACTTGTAGCATAATATTTATCAGGATTTTTCCAGAAAATCGGCTTGTACTTTTTTTTTATAACCTTATCAGGCAGCATAGATTATTTATAGAAAGATCTATTTAAATAATTTTGTATAAATAAAAAAAAGAATTAAAGAGTTTCTAATTTTCTTCTTAATTCATCAAGTTGACTTTCAATACCACTCTTATGAACTTTTACTATCTTTTCATGTTTTTCAATATTTTTTGCTTTCATCACTATTTTATGTTCTTTATGTTTCTCTTCTATTCCTTTTACTTTTGGTAAATCTTGCACTTTAATTCTTTTTGTCATCTTTTTAATATCACTTAAAACAACTCTTAATTTATCCATCTCTTTCACTTTCTCTTTTCTTAACTCTCTAACCACTTCATATTTTTTTAATAATTCAACGGTCATAACTGCAGTTTGAAGAATTCTTTTTCGTTTAGAAATTGGATTATCCAATCTCACATGTACACTTTCTTCCTTTTTCTTTTTGTGTACTACAACTTTTTTTCTTTTCTTCTTTTTTACCATTTTTATTCAAAGAGTTTTCTATCAATATCTAATAATTGGTTTCTAACTTTCTCTAGATCACTATGCCATGCAGATAATTCTCTATTTTCTTTTTCTTTTAGGTCGTTTAAATTTTGCAAAATATGATCTGCATCATTTAATCTAGCTTTCAGCTTTCCAAGCGTGTTAACCAAATCTTTGTATTTTTCGATTTTCACAAACAAAGGCTTTTCAGACATATCTGATGAAACGGGTTGCATTTGTGGCACATCCGAATTTGAAATAGCTTCTTTGATTTCTTTAGCATCTGAGACTTTCATTGATTTTTCCTGTTCAAAAGAAGGAACTGAATTTGGTAATTCCGGAAAATTCAGTGGTGGTAATTCATTTTTATCATCTTTTTTATTTCCAAATAATCCCATAGGGTACACCTCCACTCATTCGAGCTAAACATTTACAATGCACTTTTCTTTAAAAACCTTTCGCAGAAATTTATGATGAAATCGTTATTTGTTCTTTTGAAAAAAATAAAAAACCAAACATTTATATACTACCTTCGGCAAAATATAAATTAATTTTTTTCCTAATTAATCGTCGACAATGAAACTAACAAAAGAAGTCTTGGAGGATTTTGTCTCATTATCCCTTGGGGATGATATATTACCCTTAATTGATATTCTATGGAGTAAAAAGAATGTTAGTGAATTCAAACTAGCTGAAAACTTAAACATTACTGTTAATCAAGTTAGAAATATGTTATACAGACTTGGAGAATACAATTTAGTTATGTCAACAAGAAAAAAAGATAAGAGAAAAGGTTGGTATATTTATTATTGGTCATTAAATGAAAAAAGTACTTTTAATGCTATTTGGAGATTCAAACAAAAAAAATTACAAGAATTTAAAGATAGAGTTAATAGAGAAAAAGATGGTATATTTTATGTTTGTCCTTCTGGTTGTGTTAGGTTAGGAATTGATAATGCAATGGATCAAGATTTTCATTGTACAGAATGTGGTTCATTATTAATGCAACAAGATAATCAAAAAACAATTGCAAATTTACAAAAACAAATTATTTCCTTAGGTCTTGAAGTTGAAGAATATAATAAAGTTGCTTTAGAGATAATTGAAGAGAGAAAGAAAAAATCTATTAGGGAAGAAACAAGAATTAAAAGAGCTAGAGATAAGGAACAAAAGAAAGCAAGAGAAGAAAGAGCAGCAACAAGAAAGGCAATAAAAGATGCTTTACCTCCTAAAGAAAAGAAAGTAAAGAAGAAAAAGAAAGCTAAGAAAAAAGCAAAGAAGAAAGTTAAAAAGAAAATAGCAAAGAAGAGTAAAAAGAAAGTAACAAAGAAAATTCCAAAAGTAACAAAGAAAGTTGAAAAGAAATCTAAGAAAAAACCTGCTAAGAAAGTTATAAAAAAAGTTCTTAAAAAAATATTAAAAAAATAATTCTAAAACATTCCCATTAAACCATTCAAAACTTGAGCTCCATCTAAAGGACCAATTGGTATCATATTAAAGATAAACAAAAAGATATTCAATTTTTTAGAAATTGTCCAACCAATTAATTCTTTTTCTGACATTTTCTTTTTAGTTTTGATAACAATAATACTAAGTCCAAATAATAATAAATTTACTAGGGGTCCAGCAAAAGCTATCAAAGCACTTTGGTAAGGTAAAGCTGATCCACTAATTGCAACATATGCAGGTGCTAAAAATAAAAATGGTGAATTTATTGCTTTTAGAATAATTCCTATTATTAATCCAGTACCCCAAACAAAAAATGTCGCATCTAATCCAAATGCTAATGCTACAAACTTATGTCCAAACTCATGTAGTACAACTGCAGGTGTAGATACAATAGCTGCAAATTTGATATCTTCCCAATCAAAAAACTTTCTTGGCTTATACGGATCAGTTTTAATAAATCCAGAAAAGATATATCCAAGTGCTAAAGTTAATATAATAAACTGTCCAATTTCAAATAAACTTAACAACATATCTCTTTTCAAGAATAAATACTTTAAAAAACTATTCGTTCTTTATCATAAGCATGATATTCCTTTTACCATTAATTGTTTTTTCAGGTTTACTAATTGGCTTACTAATTAGACACTTTTGTAAAGAAGAAATTAAACTTGGAAATAAATACATAAAAATTACAGAACTTATACTTATTTTATTAATTTCAATTTTACTTTTTTATTACAATTTCACAAATACTTACCTAACTTATATAGCAATTATTCTAGGAATTTTATCTTCATTTCTACTAAAAGAAAAATATTTTTACTTTTCTTTATCTTTACTAACTTTAAACTTCTACATAGCTTCATTAATTTTAATCTTTGGAATAGTTTCTGGATCCAAAAAATTAGTGAGAAAAATATTTTTATTCTTTCCACCTTTATTATTACTATTAACTTCCTTGAATTTAACTTATTTTACAATCTTTGCTGCATCTTCTCTACTAACTTTATTTCTAATTAAATCACAAAACTTATTAACTCAATAAATAATATTAATCTAAAATGGCAATCGGATTATCAATAGCAATAATAGGTGGTGTAGTTTTATTATCTAGTCTTAAAGTTATCAAGGAATATGAAAGAAGTGTAAAATTCACTTTAGGTAAATTTTCTTCAATATTAAAACCTGGTTTGAATATTGTTATTCCAATTCTTCAATCTCATCAAAAAGCAGATATGAGGGTTAGAGTTGCTGATGTTCCAGATCAAGAAGCAATGACTGGAGATAACATTTCTGTAAAAGTGAATGCAGTTATTTATTACAAGGTTACTGATGCAAAGAAAGCAATTTTAGAAGTTGAACATTATACTTATGCAATTTCTCAGTTAGCTCAAACTACTATGAGAAATATTGTTGGTGAAGTTGAACTTGATGATTTACTTGCAAAGCGAGATAAAGTTGCAAAAAAGATCAAAGATATTGTTGACAAAGAAACAGATCCTTGGGGTATTAAAGTTAATTCTGTTGAACTAAAAGATATTGTTTTACCTGAGGAAATGAAAAGAGTTATTGGAAAACAAGCTGAAGCTGAGAGAGAAAGAAGAGCTGTAATTACAAAGGCAGAAGGAGAGGCTCAAGCAGCAGATAATTTGTCAAAAGCAGCAAAAGTTTTAGCAATGAATCCAGGAGCTTTACATTTGAGAACTTTACAAAGTATGAATGATATCTCTAGTGATCAGAGTAATACTATAGTATTTGCTATACCTTTGGAAATTCTTAGAGCATTTGAAGGATTTGCTTCTAAAAAGAAATAATTTTTTATTTTTTTCTTTTAACATAAAGCTTTTAAACTAAAGCTTATTTTGAAGGGATATTGCCGAGATCGCATAATCTGGTATTGCGCAGATCTCATAGAGAGAGTGTATGACTGCTAGGTTATAATAACGAAGAAATCCTGTTTCCTTTGGATATCTGGGTTCAAATCCCAGTCTCGGCGTATTTTACTCAACATATCCTTTCTCTCTCAAGAATTTTAATCCTTCTATTCTTAGATACATCATATCATACAAGGTATGTGAATCACTATTAACATAAATCCTATCAACCATTCCTAACATTTGATTCAACTTTTCCATATTTGTTTTTCCAAATGCTAAATTTGCACAATTTAATTCAACAGGCACATTAAAATGATTAGCTGCATCAACAACTCTTTCAACATTGACTTCCTTTCCAAAATAATTAGCACAAAGATGTCCAATACAATCAATTTCTTCATGATGTCTTTCTAATGCTTTAATATATCCTTCAGTTATTTTTTCTGGATCTCCTTGATATACATGTCTATGTGCAGATAAAATTACAAAATCTCTTGTTTTTGAATAATTTAAAAAATCTACACGACCATTTTCACTAATTAAATCTGCTTCAACTCCAAAAATTACTTTTACATCATTATGAATATTTTTCCATCTAAATCTCACACATGATGCACTTGTTTTTTTTTCAATATCATGTTGTCTTAAATGAGAAATAGAATGATCTGTTATTGCAAATTTTCTTATGCCTGTTCTTCCTGCCATAATTACCATTTCATCAACTGAATTTAATCCATCTGAATAAGTAAAAGTATGGCTGTGCATATCTGAGTAGGGGTTTATTATTCTCATTCATTAGGTTTTAATAAGGCTCTTTAAAAGTTTTACTAAGTAGAAATATTAATTACAAAAAATAAAAAATTTAATTTTAAACTGCTCTTTTTAAATTTTTAGGATAAACCTTTCTCAATGAATTAAATAAATCTTCTTTAGATTCTTCATTAATATAACTTCTATTAAGTAAAAAATTCTCTACTCTTCTAAAATTTTCAAGATTATTAATTAGATCAAATAAATCTTGAAATTCATTTAAAGAAACATAATGACTCGGCATCCTAGGTGTAAAATTCTCTCGAGACCAAGTCTTTATTCCCAGACTATATTCGTATTTTACAGGTACATCTATTCCATATGAATATGCTTTTGCTTGAGATTCTACTGAGTCTAATTCAAACTGCCAAAGGGTCAATGTATAATTGTTTGATCCTTTGCAAAGCTTGTATTGGATATGTTTATATTCTCGTTCGACTGGTTTGCTTGCTAAACAAAGTTTTTCAAGGTTTGTTTTCATACTAAACAATATGTCATATAATTAGATAATGGTATTCCATATAATTTATGTAAAGTACATACTTTTATTATTTTAAGTCACTGCAAACAAAATCTTTTTGCTTTTTCTTGACTTAGATTTAACACAGCTTCTTCACAAACAACTAAATTAAACAACCATAATAAATAAATACTAAAATAATTTTTTTTTCTCATGTCAGCAATAAAAAGATGGAGAAGAAAATGCAAGCTTTTAATTCTCCAAACTTCCTAATTGATCAACAAACAAATGATGCAAGGTCATTATTTCACCATAACCTAAATAACTTTCATCATGAGCTCTTTGTCCAAAAATTTCTATTCTTTTTTTTAGAGAAGATCCATTTGTTTCTAAAATATCATCATTCACTGCTTTTAATCCAGCTTTAACTAAAGGATCTGCTTCTATTTCTTCATCTTCTTTTCCTAAAAATGCTAAAGAATGAATAGCTAAATCTTTACAAGTACTATCTCTAATTTCTAAATAATTTGGAATAAATGATAATCCATATAATTCATCTAAAGTATGTGCCCAACCTTCTCTTGAAGCTGGAAATCTAGCTGCAATACCTAATTCTCTTTGTAGATGATGAAAAATTTCATGTGCAATAACTCCTTCTAAGAAAATTTTCGCTCTAATATTATAATCATTTAATGAAATCACTGAAGGGGTTAAATAAACTATATCTTTTCCATTACTTTCTTCTTTTTTATTATCTCTTAAGAAATTTACAAAAGATTTCGGAATTTCCGTTCCCTCAATAGCTATTCTAATTAATTTATCTACAAATCTTTTTCTTTTTTCTTGCTTTAAATGTTTCAATTCTCTATTTGCTTTTTCTTCTAAAAATGTTCTATATGCTTTTGCTTTATCTTGTAATCCAGAAACATAAACTGGAGCAAAACCATGTGTAATTGGCTTC
>JADHVA010000011.1 GCA_016784245.1 Nanobdellota archaeon | reverse complement strand
CCTCTACTTTTTTACCTACACTCTGTCCTGGTAAACCTCTATCAAGCATAATAACTCTAACACACCCATTATTACCATGTGCAGATCTTATTTCACCGACAATTTTTTTACCAGTTTCTGTAGTATAAACAATTTTTTTACCAACTAATTTAGTTGCTTTCTCTCTATCATCTGAACCTTCAACTCCAATAATCATATGTTTATTATTCTGTCTAGTTCGACTTCTTCTGTAATTGTGAATTATACCTTCCATATTAACTCTATTTCCTCTCCAACGATATCTTTTACTGCCTCAAAGAACTGAGGTTTGATTAATCTGTTATGTGGCAATTTTACATCCTTTAAATATTTTTCGAACTCATTGACATCACTTTTTTTCACATTTACCAACATTCCATCCTTTGAAACCTGTCCAATAAAGACTTCATCTCTCTTTGAAATGTCTTTTATAACAAATGCTACTTTCTCTAGTAATACCAATTCTCCTTGTTTTTTGCCATAATTAAAAGGAATCTTAAATTTGCTATATTTCTCAACTCTCTTTCGATCAATAATACTCATCATCATTCTAACAAATTCTCTTGCTTCCCTTCTTATTTTATTAACTTCTTGCTTGCTTAGCTTATTTTCATCATAATCTTTTTTTGCTTTAATTACAGCATTGAACATTTTATGATATTTCAAAGAAACTTTTTCTTCATCACAAACATATTTTTTGAATAATTCAGGTAATTTAGCAACAGTAATTCCTTTAACATCCTTTTCTTGCAACAAATCTCTTACAAGATTCAAACAAGTACTATGAACATCAACAATATTCTCTTTTTCATTTCTTTCTTCAATAGCTTTAAACAATTCTTTAATTCTTGCTAAATAATCTCTACAATCTTTAATCAAAGCATCTACTTCTGAACCAGAAATATTTTTCAATCTTTTATGCTCGATATCTTTGAATGTACTTCTAATTTTTTCCAAAATGTCAACATACTTTTTTTCCAACATTTTTTCTTTTTTAACATAAATTTCTTCCATCAACTTAACAGCTTCTTTAGGTGTTGGAGGTGGAATACCATAAAGCATAAGAGCTGCTTGTGTAGGATTCATTACAGCATAAAATAAATCTTCTCCAACAACACTTAATAATTTATGTTTAGTTCGATCTAATAATTTATCTCCAACATCCATATTCATATCAATTGCTTCTGGTGAAGGTTTAATTCTTCCCATCTGTAAAAGTAATTTCCAAGGCATAAAAACACCTCTATCATAGAGTGGAACTCCATCTCTAAGCATTGTAAATATAACAGGATTTGCATCTTTCAAATTTTCCCAGAAATCTGTCAAGATATAAGTTTGAATATGAAAATCTGCTTTAACTCCAGTTTTTTTCCCTGCTTCATATCCATAATTAATTATAATTCCTCTCAATCTATCTCTCAATTCAAATCTAGACATAGATTTAACATCAGTATCGTCAATAACAATAGCTACATCAATATCATTTGGTGCTGCATCTCCTCTAAACAAACTACCAACTGCAATATAACTAACAACATATTTTTCAAATTTCTGTACAACCATATTTCTATGTAGTTCAGCAACTTTCAAAGCAGATAATAATCCTCTATCGAACAACAAACCAGAATGTGCTACCATTTTAATAACATCATATTTAGCATCATAACAAGCATCTTTTAATTCAGAAATCAAAATTACTTGAGGTTTAATATTTTTATCTAATTCTTTTGCAACTTTATTAGTAGCATCTGTTAATTTAACAATCAAATCTCTTCGAGTCATTTTTTTAACATCACCATCATCAACTAAAACTAACAAAGGTATTTCATTAGGATTTTGTTTTGCAGGTGCTACCGGTACTCCTGGTAAACCTTGAGTTGATGCAGGTGGCAAAGGAGGTAATATAGCTACTCCGGTAATATAATTATCAAAACTCTTTAAACATTCTTTAATAAATTTATCAATATTTTTCTTATTATCATCATACTTTTTTTGAAATTCAGGACTCAAAAGAGGTAATTCTTCTCCAGGTTTATTTGCTCCAATTTCTTTTTTCTTAGTTTTTGCTTTAGAAGCCTTTTTTGCTACCATTTTTACAATACTTTGGTTTAAATTTGCCTTTATAAAGCTTTCGCCTAGCACTGATAGCCTAAATTTACAAGAGCATTTTCTAAATCACTAACTGAAACAAGAAGATCTAAACCTTGAATAATATCACCAAAACAAGATTTAGGAATCCAATATTTTATTCTAGAATTACCCTTTATACCTAACTCTTCAGAACTAATAAATAATTGGTTATTAATGACATAATCTCTAATTTGATCAGAATTTGGTGTAGATATAGCTGTACCTTCAAAAGCATAGATGAACATTTCACTTATCTGACCTGCAGTATAAGCAAATTCTCCAATTTCACGCCTTACTAATAAAGAACTCCTTAAAAAATTACTATCAGGTATCATTTTCTCTTTGAAACATCCAAAGCTAATTCTTCCAATTTATTCAAATTCCATCGAATAGAATCAGACTTTTTTCTTAATTCTCCATTTCTTAAGTTAAACTTCAAAAATTCTCCATATAATTCCTCAACAAAATCTCTAATTTCTAAAACAGAATCAAAATTTTTCTTAATTGAATCTTTCACAGCCTTCCTAACTAATTCTCCAGCTAAATCACATAAACCTAACAAATATTCTTCACTATTTACTTCTAATTCTTCTCTATTAGGAATTCTTTTTTCATTTACAAAAAAATAGTAAGTTGCTGCTTCAACATATTCTTGAATTGCAGTATTTGCAATTCCAACTTTGCAATTTCGATCTAATTTTAAAAACATTTCCTTAATTTTTTCTAAAGAAACATTATCTCCTCTATGCAATCCATAAATAATCATTTTTGATTCTCTAATAATATCTCTAGACAATAAAATTACTTCTTCTCTCTCTAAATCCTTTTTTTTCAAATCTTCTTGGATTTTACTAAATTCTTCCTTATTTAACATGCGAAAAAGAAACAATGTTTCTTTTATAAAGCTTTAGATTTCTATTATTCAAGCTCTATTTTTTTATAAACTTAAAACAAAAAGGAATAAACAAAGTGGCAAAAAAAAAGAGACAAAGTGAAGAAAATAGAGATCAACTTTTCTATATTTTAAATAATCTTACAAGAATTGAAGGTGACAAAAATGAATGTGGTCTTTTAATTGGATATGGAATTATCAAGGCTCTTTATTCTCAAGAGCTTTTAGAAAGTTCACCATATGAAAGAAGATTATCTGAAATAAGAGCTATATATTCAACATTAAAAAAATCAACTGTAAAATGTAGAAGAGAATCAACATATTCAGCTATAGCAGAACTTATGCAAAATTTCCCAATAGGACATATTGATGATTTATTAGAAGAAATTGATCCAAACAAAAGACTTCTTCGTGAAATTGTTTCAAATAAAAATTTAACTTCAGACAGATTAAGAAAAGTTGGCCTGAAATTATTAGACGATGTTATTTCTGAGGGACCTTATCAGAGAACAATTGATGCTTTAACAAATAATCACACTACAGTAAGATACACTTTTTTAGGAAGATAATAATATGACAGAATACCACCATATATTTTTAGCATTACCAGATATATATAGAGACGCAGGACCATTCGCATTAAAAGAACTAGCAAGTAAAAAAGAAGGTAGAAGAAATCTCTTAGTATTACCTGCTGCTTTTGATAAAATTATGAGAGAGCATCAAGGTGGCAGAGTTACAATTAATGAAATAGAAAAAAAAAGCAGACCAGGTTCTCCACATCTTCTTAATAAAAGAGAAGCAGAAAAATATATTCAAAAAAATCCAGAATTAAATGAAAGTGTTTTAACAATTAGATATAGTGATAGTTTAGATATTGCATTTCAAAGAGGTTCTTCAATTGACGAAATTACTGACCATAAAGTTGAAGAAATATTTACAAGAATTGGAAAAAGATGGACTATTAATGAAAAAAACAAACCCAAATTAGTAACATCAGATCCTTCAATGCATTTAAGATTTAGAGCTATGGGTCTTGTTACAGAATTACCTGGTTTTCTCACTCCAAAATCAGATACTGTTCATGAAGGTTTAATTTTAGGTAATGAAAAAATTCAATCAGAATTACATCAAAATGGTGGAAAAATTTCAGTAGAAGATGCAAGTGAAATTCTTGAAAGAGAAAGAGGTTTATATCCAAACCAATTTATATACTTTCGAGGACAAACAAAAGAATATGCTGTCGTCTTAGGAAATATTGTTAGAAACAAATCAGGATCAAGAATTCTCCAAATGGATAATTTAGAATTAAGACTTTTAAAACCAGAAGAGTATAGTAAAAAATTAAAAATTGGACAACAATATCATGAAGGTTTATTGGGAATAAAACCTAGAGACATGGAACAATATTTAGCTTTACAATATGGAGTATTAAATCCAGACATAGAATTATTTTTCATTTGTGGAGGCCAAGGATCAGGTAAAACAATTTTAAGTTATCCTGGAGCAATTGAACTTATTTTAAGATATAATGAAAAACAAAATAAAAAAAGAGGACTTCATGAATCACAAGAAAGTTTTTACAAACAAGTCTTAATTACAAAACCAACTGACATAATTGGTGGAAGAAGTAGAGAACTTGGATTTTTACCTGGAAGTTTATATGAAAAAATGCTTCCTCATTTAGCACCATTTGAAGATGCACACAATAAAACAACATTAACAAACCATCTTGATTTTGAAGATATGTTTAGACATGGAAAAAGAAATAGTAGATATGGACCAAGAAGAGGATTTAATGGTAAAATTGAAAATATAGCTGAACTTCCTGAAGGTCATGCAATTACTTTTGAAAATACAGGATATATCAGAGGAAGATCTATTAGTGATACAATAATAATCGTCGATGAAGCACAAAATTTAAGCCCTTATGAAATAAAAACCATAATTGAAAGAACTGGTGAACATACAAAATTAATTCTTTTAGGTGATCCCTTACAAGTTGACAGAGGTACTATTGAAAGAAATGGTTTAACTTGGGCAATGGCACATTATCTTCAACAACCTTATAGTGGTGGAATATATTTACCACATAATTACAGAAGTCAAATGTCTGATGATGCAAGAGAATTGTTTGCATTCAGTGATGGCTCTTAACCTAAATCATATCTAGAAACAGTTTGAATACCATTACTTCCTTCAAGACTTGAAAACCTTGAAACAAATAACTTACTTTGATGAGAATAAACAAACCTAGATTCAACTTTAACATTATTCATAAACTTATCAAATCTCTTTAATTGTCTTCTTGCACGTTTAATAACTTTTGATTTTGGATATCTTCCATTACCATTTTCAGTAGATTTAATTTCATAAGAAACTACACATAATTCATCATTTCGGGTATAAAATTCAACTAAATCAATTTCACCATTAATAGCAATTTCATTTCCAAGACTATTATTAATTCTAGTTACAGGAACAAAATCAGAAAAATATTTTTCAACTACATATATTCCTTTAGGATATTCAAAAAAAGGATATAAATCAGAATCTCTTCCTGACAGCTTCAGAACTAATTTATCTACAAGTCCATCATGAATAGCATCACACTTAGATCTTTTCTGATCAAAATAACTAAAAACATTCCCCATAAACAAAATAAAAAACAAATCCTTTTTAAATTCTTGTATTCTTAATAAAAAACAATGGAACCATTTATACATGCAATTATACCAGCATTAATTTTATTAGGAATATTTCCAAAGTTAGATAAAAAATATATTTTCTTCTTATTACCTTTAGTTTGGTTATTAGATTTAGATTTATACATTTTAGAAACTCACAGATTTTTATTTCACAATTTAATTTTTGTTTTCCTATTAGCAGGAATAATATATTTAATCTGGGATAAAAAAGCTTTCTTTATTTCATTATTCTATGGAATTTCTCATTTAATATTTGATTTAGGATATCCGGGTGTAGCTTTCTTTTATCCATTATACCAAAAAAGTTTTTTCATAACAACAAAAATACAAAGAACAACAGAATGGATATTAGATTTTTCATTTGGAACTTTAAGTACAGAAGAATATGCACAATTTGCAATGGATGAAGGTATATCAACTTATTTCAGTGAACAAGTTTTACTAATTTTCTTACTAATTGGAATTATATTAATTATAAAATATAGAAAAATATTACTTCACAAAGTCTTTCCTAAAAAGTTCAAAAATATTCATTCTTCTAAGAAGTAATTTTCCCCAACCTTCTTCAAATTTCCAATCACAATATTTAAATTTCATTTTTTCTACAACTTTTCTAGATCCAGGATTTCTTGTGCTAACATCTGCAGTAATTCTCTCTAGCTTCAAATCCATAAAACCAAATTTTAAAATAATATCTACTGCTTCTTTCATCAAGCCTTTACCTCTATAATTTTTTCCAATCCAATATCCTAACTCAGCTTCTTTTTTATCCCAATCAACATCCATCAAACTAATTCCACCAATTATTTTCCCAGTCTCTTTAAATTCAATTCCAAGAAAATAACTTTCTTTACTTTTTAACTTAGTATTAGAAAGAACAATAAAATCCTTTGCATCTTGAAGCTTATAAGGATAAGGTGCATGAGTAAATTGACTAATTAATCTTTCATTAATATTTTCTTGAAGAGAATTGGCATCAGATTTTTTAAAAGTTCTAACATTGATTCTTTTTCCTTGTAAAATAATACTCATTTTGCCATCCTTTTCAAAAGCATCATAACTTTCTTACCATCAACTTTCCCTCTAAACTTCTTCATAACTTCACCCATTAGAGCATTAATTGGAGCACCTTTATTCTTAGAAACAATTTTCTTTACTTCTTTCTCTAAATCATTATCACTAATCCCTTCATATTTGCTCAAATTAACTTTCTTTCCTTTCAAAATTTCAACTAATATTTCTAACACAGCACTCTTACCAATTTTTCCAGAATTCAAATATCCTAAAACTTCCCTAAAATGATTTTCTTTCAAACCTTCTAAATTGAATCTTTTTTTAATTTCTTTTGGATACTTAACTATAACATCAACAATAATTTTACTATCAACTTTTTTAAATTCTTTAACATAACTTGCAAAATCAATTTCACTCTTAACAATAATTCTTGCATCTTCTGCACTCAACTTAAATTCTTTCTCAAATCTCAAAACTTTATCATCAATCAATTCAGGTAAAACTACAGCATCTAACATTTTTTTTGTAACTCTAATAACAGGTACATCTGTTTCAGGATACATTCTTGCAGCTCCAGGCATTGGTCTCATAAATGTACTAGTACCATTGGAATTAACTTTTCGAACATGACTCTCTCCTTTTTTTTCTTTCTTTTGTCTCTCAACTTCTTCATCAATAACTTTAACCATATATCTTAATTCTTGAAAACCTTTTAATTCAACTCTAGGATGTCCTTTAATAGAAACATTAACATCTTGTCTAATTGTTCCAATCCCTCTTTTTACTTTCCCCGTACTTCTTAACATCATTCCAAGAATTGCAGAAACTTCTTTTGCATGTTCGGGATCTTTAATACTAGGATCTGTAGCAATTTCTAACAATGCAACTCCTAATCTATCTAATCTAAATTTAACAATATGTTCTTTTTCTTCTAACTTTTGTGCAGCTTCTTCTTCCAAACAAATTGAATCTACTCCAACTTTTCCTCTACTAGTTTCAATATAACCATCTGTAGCTATCAATCCTGTCCTTTGAAATCCAGAAACATTACTTCCATCAACTACAGTTTTTCTCATAAAATGTATTTCATCTACAACTTTAGCATTCAACAATTTAGAAACTTCCAATGCTAATTCTAAACAATCTTTATTTAGTTCATGTGGAGGCTCATCATCATACTCAACTAAACAACTAGAACTTGAACAAGCTTCATACTGAAAGATTTTATCTTTTTTCATTTCATAAGCAGCAGCTTTATCCACTTTACCAGTTTCACCAGCAGCAGCTCTTAATTTTCTTTCAAGAAATATATCAGCTTTATTAGGGTCATGTACAATAGCAGGACAATCACAAAATAATTTCTTACCTTCTAATTGTTGATGAATTTCAATTCCTGCTTTAAATCCTAATTTCTTATAATCCATAATAAAAAAAGAAGAATTACTATTTAATAAACTTTCTTAGTGATCAGCCAATTTCCCACCAATCAAAGCTTTAAGTTCATTTACCTTTTCTTCAACTAATTCTTTATTTTTAGCTTCCAAATTTAATCTAAGTAAAGGCTGAGTATTAGATGTTCTAACATTAAATCTCCAATCTTCAAAACTTACACTAATTCCATCCAAATAATCAATTTCTCCAGAATTATATTTATCTTCAATTTTCCTAACTACATCTTTACTATCTTCAACAATAAAATTTATTTCACCGCTAATAGGAAAATTTTCAAAATAATAATCCATTAAATCAGATAATTTTCCTTTCTCATTCAAAATCTTAAACATTAACAAAATTGCTAACATTGAACTTTCTGCAAAACTATTTTCTCTAAAAAAGATATGACCACTACATTCAGCAGAAAAAATAGAATTACATTCTCTCATTTTAGCTTTAATCAAAGTATGACCAACATTTGTTCTTGCTGCCTTTGCACCATTATTTTCAATTGCTTTTTTTGTTGCCCAAAAATATCTAGGATCATGTGCAATAGTTTCTTTACTTGCATCATCACACTGTTTCAAAATAAAATCTGTCATTAAAGCAGCAAAATAATATCCAGGAATATATCTTCCTTTATCATCAATAAAAAATACTCGATCACTATCTCCATCTAAAGCAATACCTATATCAGCATTTTCTTCAATAACTTTTTTCTTTAAATCACCAGTATTACTCTCTATAAAAGGATCAGCTACATGGTTAGGAAAATTCCCATCTAAATCCCAATACATTTTAACAAAATCCAATTCTAAACTACTCAAAACTTTATCAAACATAAAACTCCCCATTCCATTTCCACTATCAATAACAACCTTCATTTTTTTCAAACCAGAAAGATTAGCAAGTTTAAACACATGTTCTCTATAAAAATTCCAATAATTTACTTTTTTCATTTCACCTTTTTCTTCATTAATTTCACCTAAATCTGATAAAGCCAAATCTCTAATTTTATCTAAACCAGAATTTAACCCTAAAGATTTTGCTCCTTTCAAAGTAATTTTCATCCCATTATCTTTCCCAGGATTATGTGAAGCAGTAATAATAACAGCCGCATCAATATCTTCAACAAATGCAGAAACAAAATAAGTTAACTCAGTACCACACAAACCTAAATCTCTAACTTCAACTCCTTCATCCATTAAACCTCTTGATAAATTTTCAAAAACTATAGGACTTGAAATTCTCATATCTCTTCCAACAGCTATAATTTTAGGTTTCAATTCTTTTGCTATTGCTCTTCCAATATTATACACAAATTTTTCGTCCCAATCTTTATTCCATTCACCTCGAATATCATAAGCTTTGAAAATCTTTGGATTTGATATCATATCTTCTCCAAATAATAAACCAGTTATAAACCTTTTGCAATAAGAATCAAGAAAACAACTTTTGGTAATTCATAAAAATAGAATTTTCAACTTCTTCTTCACTCATTCCTTTAATTTCAGCCATTTTCTTTATTGTAAACCTAACATTTCCAGGTTCATTCCTTTTACCTTTCTCAGCTCCCATATAAGGTGCATCTGTCTCTGTTAAAATTCTAGTAATAGAAAGCTTTTTTACCAATTCTTGAAAATCTTTATTTGTTACAAGCCTTGGAGGAATTGAAAAAGAATAACCTAATCTTTCAGCTTTCAATGCAACTTCTAATTCACCACAAAAACAATGCATAACTACTCTTTTCATTTTTTTTTCTTTCAATATCTCTAAAACTTCATTTTCAGCTTTCCTTGAATGTACAATAACAGGCAAATCCATTTTTTTTGCCAAATCTAAAAATTTCTTAAAATATTTAATTTGTTTTTCTTTTTCTTCATAAGTAAAATCTAAACCAATTTCACCAATAGCAATTATTTTTTGTTTAGAAATAAATTTAATTTCTTCATCAATATCTTTTTCATCCATTCTAACAATATCATATGGATGAATTCCTAAAGCTACTTTCACTTTAGAAAATTTCTTACTTAATTCTATTGTCTTCCTATTATCTTCAACATTCATCCCATTATTAATAATAACTGCACAATTAGAATCTTCAATTACTTTCTCAACATCAGCATCAAATTTTTTATCAGTAATATGTGTATGTACATCAATTAACATTTTTACTCCAACATAATAAATTGTCCATCTCTGGAAACAAATACTGTTTGACCTAATTTATATCCCATTTCAACACCTAACTCAGCTAAAGGCATTAATTTAGAAACATCTCCTTGACAAGGTAATAAATATTTGGGATTCAACAAATCAATCAGATCTCTATGATCTTCTCTCGCTAAATGCCCAGAAGCATGAATATCTTTAAACATTCTCACACCTTTTTGTCTCAACTTATTTTCTTGAACTTCTCTATTTGCAATATTAATTGCAGCAGGAATTGTTCTACAAGCATAAACTACATGATCTCCACCTTGAAATTTATAAGGCAAATCACCAAAAGCCATTCTTGTTAAAATAGCTCTAGGTTCTCCTTGATTACCGGTACAAATTACTAAATATTTTCCTGGATTTTTTTGAATTTCTCTTAATGAACTTCTAACTTCTCTTCCATATTTTACTAATTCAACATCTTTTGTAAAATTTACAATACCAATATTTTCAGCAGCTGTAATATATTTATTCATTGATCTACCTAATACAACAATTTTTCTTTTCAATTTCTTAGCAGCTTCAATAACTTCTTTTATTCTAGCAATTTGAGAAGCAAAAGTTGTAACAATCACTAACTTACCTTTATTATTTGCATGTAAAAGAACATCATTAACTAAAGTTTTCGCAACAGCTTCAGATGGTGTCTTTGCATCAAGATCAGAATATAAAGCATCAACAATTAATGCTAAAACTCCTTCTTTACCAATTTCTTCTAATCTTTTATAATTTGGTTTTTTCCCTAATGTTGGAGTATTATCTAATTTGAAATCATTCCCATAAACTATTTTTCCTTTTGGAGTATGTAAAACTGCAAAAACTGTTCCTGGTGTAGAATGTGTTACATGAATAAATTCTAAAGTTAAATTTTCAGATAACTTAACTTTACTATTTGAATTTAAAACTTTCAAAGGTTGTTTAATACTAACTTTATCATCTCTGGTAGTAACTTTCAAAACTTCTATTGTATAAGCAGAACCATAAATTGGACAACCATATCTTGCAGCTAAATAAGGTACAGCTCCAATATGATCTAAATGACAATGTCCTAAAACAATTGCTTTCACTTTACCTTTCCATTTCTTAATTACAGAATCATCTGGCACAGCACCAGCATTAATCAATTGTTCTCTAGTCATATCAGTTTTACTAGTTTCATCTTCTTGTAGCCTAATTATTGAAGGTATATGAAAACCCATATCAAATATAACAACTTCATCTCCTACTCTAACAGCTGTCATATTAGCTCCAATTTCAGAATAACCACCAACTGTACATACTTCTATATCCATAGATCTCTAAAATATAATTTTCTTTATATATTTATCTAATTCTACCAAATTTCAGAATTCCACCAACATGTACTCTATCACCCTTTCCTACAGGCAACTCAAGAATATACTTCGCTTTATTTTTAGGCTTATGAAACAAAGTAAAGGGCATTACCTTCCTTTTAATATCAACAACTCTATAATTCTTATTCAACCAAAATATATCCAAAGGATAAAACACAAAGAACATATGAATACTACTTCCAACTACACTTTCACTTAAACCTTCTAAAATAACACCATCTTTTTTTCTAGAAAACATCAAACCTCTAAACCTTGTAAAGAAATTATCACAATACTTCACTCTTTTTCCTAATAAAATATTATTATACTTCACACTACATGCTTTCATAAATATAGCTAAGACAAACTTACTAATAAACCTTCTGCAAAGCAACAGTTTTTAAAAATATAAAAGAATTACTTAACACTATGAGCATAAAAAATCTTAAAAATTCAGTAAACAGGTTACAAAACAATTTAATTAGTTCTCTTTACTACAAAGATAAAGATGAAAAAGGACTAAGACTAAGAAATTATGCTTCTTTAGCAAAATCAAATTTAAAATTCATTGAAGAAAACTTTTGGAAAAGTTCTCAGGAAATAAAAGATCCTAGTGAAAGATTAGAGTTTTCAGTATTACTTCATAGATTAAAAATAACTGGCGACATAAAAGAAATTTTAAAGATAAGTTCGGAAATGGAAGACATTCTAAAAGAGACTGATGGAAAAAAAGACATTAATTTCAAAATACCCAAAGTTCATGATGATATTAGAGACGAACTTATTGCTGACATTGAAGAACTAAAAATTTGTTACAATTCTAAATGTTACAGAAGTTGTATTATCATTTGTGGAAGATTATTAGAAATTGCTCTTCACAGAAAATACTATGATATAACTAATAGAGACATTTTAGAAACAAATCCAGGAATTGGTTTAGGTAGTTTAGTTGCAAAATTAGTTGAAAAAAAAGTAAATTTAGATCCAGGTTTAACTCAACAAATCCATTTAATCAACAATGTTAGAATTTCTTCAGTTCACAAAAAAAAGAGACCCTTTTATCCTTCAAAGGCACAAGCTCATGCTACAACATTATTTACATTAGACATTTTAGAAAAACTTTTTTAAACTCCTAGTAATTCTAAACAAACATGCCATTCGCAGTAACTCATGTATTAATTACAATAATCATTATTGATTTATTCAGAAAGATTATTCTTAAGAAAAAAAATTTCCCATTACATCTAGTTTTAATTGGAGGTATTGCTGGACTTTTACCTGATATTGATGTTGCAGTATTTTGGGTATTACAAACTTTTTCTAATGTAGGAATTGAAGAAGTACACAAAGTATTCACCCATTCCTTAATAATTCCATTAGTTATTTTTATAGGATCTCAAATAACTTTGAAATGGAAAAAAATATCACAACCACTTTTAGTAATCAGTGCCGGATATACAATTCATCTACTTTTAGATTCATTATTTTATCTTTCACCATTATTTTATCCTTTCTCAAGCACAATGTTAGGAATAAATTTATTATCTATGCTTAGTTTTGATTATTCAGTATTATACATGAGTATTGATGCAGTTATTCTTGTTTCATGGTTAATTTATGAATGGAAAGCAAAAAACATTAGGGACTACATATGAAACTTATTTTAGATCCAAAAAAAAGTATTGAAGAAAATGCTACTATCTATTATGATAAATCCAAAAAAGCAAAAAGAAAACTTGAAGGTTTAAATGTTGCAATTGAAAACACAAATAAAAAAATTCTAAAACTTGACAAAGGCAAACCAAAAGAACAAAAAAAATTAAAAGATGCTCCAGAAAAAAAATGGTATATGAAATTCCGTTATTTTACTTCCTCAGAGGGATTTTTGTGTATTGGTGGAAGAGATGCTACTACTAACGATATAATTGTCAAAAAACATGCAGATAAAGGCGACTTAGTTTTCCATACAGAAATGAGAGGTTCACCTTTTTTCATCATAAAAGCTGAAGGTAAAGAAATACCTCAACAAACAAAAGAAGAAGCTGCAATTGCAACTGCTGCTTTTTCAAGAGCTTGGAAAGAAGAGTTAGGGACTGCTGAAGTATATTCAATTCAACCTGATCAAGTAAAAAAAGAACTGGGTTTACCTAAAGGATCATTTATGATTCATGGAAAAAGAGAATATTATAAACCTGTAATCAAACTTTATGTTACATTAAACAAAGAGAATTATTTAGAATGTACCCCAATAAAATCAGAATTAACTTTAAAATTTGGTGGAAAGATGTCAGATTGTGCAAAAAAAATTAAGAGTTTAATAGCTAAAAAGCATGAAATAAATTATCCTCTTGATGAAGTTATTAGAATATTACCAGGAGATTGTTCAATAGAATGAAATACGCTCGAGGGAGGATTTGAACCCCCGACCT
>JADHVA010000010.1 GCA_016784245.1 Nanobdellota archaeon | reverse complement strand
TCCTTTCTTAATACTATCAGCTGTTTCTCTAAAATCTTTGATTTGGATTAATTGACCTCTTTCATAATCAACATGTCGCTCATAGAATTTTGTTAAAGCTCTTAATTCAAGAACTAATCTTTTTTCTAAAGCTTTAAGATCTCTAATTCTTTTTTTAGCGTCAAATCCAGAAAGATCTTTTTGATATTTTTGTAATTCAGAATCTAAACTGTTAGCAATTGTAACTACATCTTCATTTGCTTTTTTACCTTTAGGAAATTGTGGAGAAAAAAACTTAACTGCTAATTGTTGTAAAGCTCTTCCTTTTTCCAAAACAGCTAATCCAATTGCAAAATGATGAATCATCTCTACTCTAAAAGATTTTAATTCTTTGAAAGTATGAATTAATGATCTAAATGCATTATCTGTTGAAGAAAGTTGTTTGTTAACTAAACTTTTTTGTAAGTTAATTTCACCCTCAACTTGGTCTAATGCTCTTTGTAAAGGAACAAAACTAGCTTCAAGTACTTCAGCTTGTCTTGTTTCAGTTATGTCAGACCATTCTGATGTTAAAGGAGCATCTGCTATTGCTTCCCATTTCGCCTGTCTAGAAAATTTTCTTTTTGCCCATGATTTTAATATACCCATTTTTTTCTAACCTCTTTTAAATTAATTTAAATAAGGAGTATAAGAGTTTATAAGCTTTTTTATTTTGTTGTGATTATGATTTCGTTATCGTCTACAAAAATAACATCTTCAAACTGTGCAATTTTTGAATTTGGCTTTTCAACAAGAATTGGATATTCTAAAATATTTTCTGTTTTTTTTAGTAAGAAAAAATCTAATTTTGAATATTTTAAATGATCATAAATATATCTTTCACTAAATGGAAAAGATTTTCTTCTTTTTTTAATTTCTAAAATTAATTTTTTTACTTTTTGATTTCTAACAGGAAGAGTTACTTTAGTCATAGCATAAATCAAAGCTTTATTTGAAGCATTTATCCAACCATCACCGTCAGTAATAAAAATTTCTACTGCATAGGCTTCACCTTTTTCAAATTTATTTTTACTTTCAGTTTCTAGAACAGGAACAGATTTTGTTGAATGTAATTCCCATTGTTTTAATTGATGACCTTGTAAATTTCTAATCATTTTATATTTTGAATCTTTCATTTCAAGATCTAATCTTTTTCCAATTTCAGAAATTAACATTCCAGGTTTTAAACCAGTTAAAACTTTTTTCAAAGTTTTTTCTGTGAAATCAACCATGTCTTGATAGTTTTTATCAAAGGTTACAGTAAAAGCACCATCAGCAATGTAACCATCAATATGTAATCCAATGTCAACCTTTACTAAATCATCTTTTTTGATTATAGTTTCATCAACAGGTAATGGTGTATAATGTACTAAATTGTTTAATTGTAAGTTTATAGGAAAAGCTAAAGAAACACCATATTCCTGAATAATAGATTCAATCTTTTTTGTTAAATCTAAAAGTTTTTCACCAGGTTTAATCAAAGGTTTAACTTTTTCACAAACCTCTTTATGGATTTTTCCAACTTTTAGATAGTATTCTTTTTCAGACATAGATGAGAGGAATTATTCTTTAGATATAAAGCTTTGGATGGGAAGGTTTATAAAAAATAAAAGAATATTACAGAGATATGGGATTAAGAACATTAATATTTGGTTTAAGTGTAGATGCAAGCCATAGAGAGATAAAAAGTGAAATTGATAATTTGACAAATGGAATTAATAATTTCGAAGTCAAATTGAGAACTAAGTTTAAATCAAGTGGGAGAAATTTTAGAAATGGTTTTATAAAAAAGAAGTTAAAAATAAAATTTAGTAAAAGAATTAAAAAATTAAATTATATTCTAGAAAAACAAGGAATAGTTGGAAGTGAAATGGGGAAAAGATTAGGAAATGATTATGCTAGAAAAATTGTAAAATTAAAAAAAATTTTTTAATCTTAGGAGTTTATATGGAAATATTGTCTTGGAATATTAATGGAATTAGAGCAATTGAAAGAAAAGGTTTTCTTGAGTTTATGAAAAAAAAGAATCCAGATGTAATGTGTTTACAAGAAATAAAAGCTATGGAAGAACAAATTCCTGAGACAATAAAAGAAATTGATGGTTATCACCTGTATGTTGCTTCTGCAGAAAGAAAAGGTTATAGTGGAGTTTGTGTTTATACAAAAATAAAACCTTTGTCAGTAAAAAAAGGATTTGGAGTATCTAAGTTTGATAAAGAAGGAAGAGTCATTGTATTAGAATATGAAAAATTTATTTTGATGAATATTTATTATCCAAATGGAAAAATGAATGATGAAAGATTAAAATATAAATTTGATTTTTATGAGCATTTCTTGAAATTTTGTAGTAAACAAAAGAAGCCTTTAGTTATTTGTGGAGATGTAAATACAGCACATAATGAAATTGATCTAGCTAGACCAAAAGATAATGAAAAAGTTTCAGGTTTTTTAAGAGAAGAAAGGGATTGGTTAGATAAATTTGAAGAAGAAGGATTGATAGATACATTTAGACATTTTCATCCGAAAACTGTGAAGTATAGTTGGTGGTCGATGAGAACAAGAGCTAGAGAAAGAAATGTTGGGTGGAGATTAGATTATTTTTATGTAAGCAAGAAATTTTTAAAGAAAGTAAAAGATGCTTTTATTTTAAACGAAGTTATAGGTTCTGACCATTGTCCAGTTGGCTTGAAAATAGAGAATTCTTAGGTAAACTATATATTTAAGAAGTATATTATATATGACATGGTTGATGATAAGTATCTCACAGTTGCATTACTAAGAAAAATTTTGAGTAAAAAGGAAGTTGAAAAAGAGTTATCTAAAGAACAAAGGCAAGAAGTATTAAGAAGATTTATTGCAGAAGAAGAAAAAAAAGTAAAGAAGATTGTAAAACCTAAAAGAGCTTTTGATGAAGTTAAAGTAAGTGAAGAAGAGATTATTGAAGAAGATAGAAGAAATAAAGGTAGAGCTGGTTTAGGAAAAATTGTTGAAAAAGAAAAATTTAATATTAGTGAAGATAAATATAAAAAAGAAACTGAACAATTAACTTATGAAAGACAAGATTCTATGTACCATGAAGAACAAAAACAAGATATGGGAGAGGTGTATGCTAAAAAAGCTAGAGAGATGGATTCCTTTAAACATGATGAAGAAGAAGAAAGGAAGAAAAAGAGAAGACCTGGAATAATATCTGTGAAATGAGAATTGAAATTAAAGTAAAAGTGAAATCAGGAAGATCTGGAATTGTTGAAGAAAATGGGAATTATATTGCTTATTTAAAATCTGAACCTGAAAAAGGAAAAGCAAATCAAGAATTAGTGAAAATTGCAAAAAAATATTTTGGAAAAGAAGTTAAAATAAAATCCGGATTAACAAGTAAAAGAAAAATTATTCAGATTTCTTAAAAGAAAAAATACTTTCTTTAGTTTCTTTTATAATCTCACCAGACTCTGCATTTATTTTAGTATTATGAATATTAAATTCTGGTGTTATTACAGTTATATTCCAAACAATTTGAGAATTGATAACTTGTAAAATTAAAATCATTTTTCCACTAGTCATAGATAATTTGTCTAAAGCTTCTAATTTCCCAATCTTTATTTTTTCTATATCTAAAACTTCAAGTTCTTTGTTCTCTTTTTGAAAAATATCATCTTTATTAATTACAATTTTATTGTCAACTTTAGTGTAAGTATAAATCTTGTGTTCTTTTGAATCGAAAAAATCAATTTTCCAGACGTCATCTTGATAAAAACAAGAAACTAAATATTTCCCTTCAACATTTCCAATTTCTTTAAGAAATTCTTTTAAGTCATCTAACATTTTTTTGTGTTTACTTCATTTACTATTTTTTGTATAAATTTATCAGCATCTAAGTCGTGTTCTACATTAGCTTCTCTATCTCTAACAGCTAAAGTTCTTTTCTCAGTTTCTTTGTCACCTATTGTAATTATGTAATTAGCATTCTCTTTAATTGCATTTCTAACTTTCTTTGCAATGGATTCATTTTTATCGTCAACAACAACTCTTAAATTTGCATTTTTCATTTTATGAGCTAATTCTTTTGCAAATTCTACATTTCTGTCAGTAACTGTTAAGATTTTTACTTGTAATGGACTCAACCACATTGGAAATTTACCTGAATAATGTTCAATTAATACTCCCATGAATCTTTCTAAGGAACCATAAATTGCTCTGTGAAGCATAACAGGTCTATGTTTTCTTCCATCTTTTCCTTCATAAGTTAAATCAAATTTTTCAGGCATTTGGAAATCAAGTTGAATTGTTCCACATTGCCAACTTCTACCAATAGCATCTTTAACATGGAAATCTATTTTTGGACCATAAAATGCACCATCACCTTCATTAATTTTGAAATCTAATTCTTTTTCTTTTAATGCCTCAGCAAGTGATTTTTCTGCAAGTTTCCAGGAATCTTCATTACCCATTGCCTTCTCAGGTTTTGTTGAAAGTTCAATATCATATTCAAAACCAAATGTTGAATAAACCCTATCAACTAATTCAATAAGTTCAATAATTTGATCTTTAAGTTGATCATTTGTACAAAATATATGAGCATCATCTTGAGTAAAAACTCTAACTCTAAATAAACCAGATAAAACACCAGATAGTTCGTGTCTATGAACTAAACCAAATTCACCTGCTTTAATTGGTAATTCTTTGTAAGAATGTAATTTAGTTTTGAAAATTAATAAATTTCCAGGACAGTTCATAGGTTTTACTGCACAATCTTTTTCATCTATTGTAGTAAAATACATATTATCTTTGTAATGATCCCAGTGACCAGATTGTAACCAAAGATCTTTGTTTAATATTAAAGGGGTTAAATTAATTTCATAGTCTAATTTTTTCATCTCTTGAATCATAAACTCTTTAAGTTTATCATAAATGTAAGTACCATTATCATGGAAGAAAGGCATACCAGGTGCTGCATCATGAATTGAAAACAAAGAAAGTTCTTTTCCTAATTTTCTATGATCTCTTTTTGCTGCTTCTTCTAATAGAGTTTTGTAATCTGTTAGAGCTTCTTTAGTTTCAAAAGCTACACCGTAAATTCTTTGTAACTGAACATTTTTTGAATCTCCTTTCCAATATGCACCAGAGACCCTTGTTAATTTGAAATTTCTTATTTCTCTTGTTGTTTCTAAATGAGGACCTTTACAAAGATCTAAAAATTTTCCTTGAGCATAAAAAGTTGCTGTACCTTTTTCTAATTCATCATAAAGTTCTTTTTTCAAAGGTTCTTCTTTTAAGAATTCTTTTATTTCATTATCACTTAGATCTTTTTTTTCAATAGGTAATTTTTGTTTAGATAATTCTTTCATCTTCTTTGTAACTTTTTTAAGATCATCAGGAGTGAAAGGTTCTTTTTTTAAGAAGTCATAATAAAAACCATTTTCAATAGTTGGACCCATACCAAGTTTAACATTTGGATAGAGTTCCTTTACAGCTTGTGCTAAAAGATGTGCAGCACTGTGTCTTAGAGTCTCTAACTTTTGAAGTGGATCCATATCTGTATAAAATTAAAACCATGTATTTAAAACTTTCTCTGTTGTTAGGATTCACAGTAAAGTTTATATATTAAGTTACTATAGTTTTATTTAAGATGAAAAAGAGTGTGATATTCCTATTTGTTATCCTTGTTTTAACACAATGTGTTTCTGCAACTGTAGAATTCGACGAATTAAAGACCCAATATAATATTGGTGATGAAATAGATATATTTGGAACTATAAAAGCAGATGAAGATTTTTCAGGTTATTTGCAAACTTCATTTATTTGTGATAGTCAAAAATATAATTTACAAGCTATAAGTTTGGATTTAAATGAAGATGAGGAAATATATTTGTTTGAGCTTAATTTACCAAATGTTATTGTTAGTTCTAGTTTGAAAGGATTGTGTTGGTTAGAAATAGATCTGTTAACAAGTGGAGTTTCTGTAGATAATGGAAGATCATCAAATTTTGAAGTTTCAAGTGCATTGAATGGAAAGTTTAGTTTAAATGAATATGATTTACAATTAGGAGAAACTTTGAAAATTAGTGGAACTGTTAGTCAATTAGATGGTGATGCTATTAATGGAAATGCAGAATTATATTTTGCTAATGAAGATGGTGAAGAATATTTAGTTGGAATTATGGAAATTATTGATGGAGAAATTGATTATAGTTATGAATTATTATCTGGTTATGCTGGTGATTATAATGTTAATGTTATTGTAAGAGATAGCTTTGGTAACAAACAGATTTTTGAAAATATTGAAAAGTTTTCAGTAGAAAGTGAATTATATGTTTTTGTTAATACAAATGTAAATACAGTTCTTCCTGGAGAACATATTAATGTTTATGGAAATGTTAAAACTATTACAAAGGATTATGTCGATACAGGAAGTATTGAAATTCGTTTAGATGGAGATTTGTTTAGTGCAGAATTATCAGATAGTCAGTATACATACGATTTGTGGACAAATAATAATATTGAAACTGGTGAACATGAAATAAAAGTAACAGCAAAAGATTCTTATGGAAATGAAGGATCAACAACAACAAGATTAAGAGTAACAGCTTTAGCAAGTGAAGTATCAAATATTATTCCTATTGATGCAGCAATACCTGGGGAGGAGATTGCTATTACAGTAAATTTATATGATCAAACTGGAGAATTTATGGATGAAGGAAATATTTTAATGAAAATTTCGGATTCAAATGGTAGAACAGCAGCAGAAAAATATATGTATCCAGGTGAAGAGTTTCTTTTTATGATTCCCGAATATAGTGAGCCGGGAGATTGGTCAATTGAAAGTGTTTATGATGGTGAACTAAGATTAGAAGATGAAGATGTTATTCAAGTTGGAATGATTAAAAATTTAGATTATTCAGTTACAAATGGAATTTTATCAATTGTTAATACAGGAAATGTTAGATATACAGACGATATTGAAATTGAAATCGAAGGAGAAGATGGAAATTATATTGTTAAGAAAACAAGAAATTTAGATCCTGGAGAAAGTTTAGAAGTTGATTTGAATGAAGAAATCCCAACAGGGATTTATAGTTTGATTTTCCCTACAGGAATGGGTGTTACTGATTTAAATGAAGTTAATGTTGATAATGGAAAAGAAAGAACTGGTGTTGGTTGGATTTATACTTTAGTAGCATTATTATTTTTAGTTGGTTTGAGTTATATGTTGTATGCAAAAGTTAGTCCTAGAGGAAAAACAAGCAATGAAGAAGAGAATCATTTTATTGAAAGTTCTGCAATGTTTAAAAATAAAAAGGATAAACCAAAAGAAAAAATTAGACTTTATGATCCAAATAAAAAAACAAATAAAAAGCCTTCATTAACTTTTGAGAATAAAGAAAAAAGTATTGCAGATTTTAAAAAGAGAACTTTAGCAGAAATTAAAAGAGTAGAAGCAATGAGTAATAGAAAAGCAGGTAGAGCTGCTGTTAAAAGTGGAAAACTAGGTTATGTTATTGGTAAAACAGCTGATGGAAAAGTTGGTGTCCCTTCACCTGGAAAACATACTCAAAAAGCTGAAGGAAATTTCTTTAATTTATTTGAATAAAAATTAAATCTTTTTCTTCTTCAATTTCTTTTAATTTAAAATTTTCATTAAGTTTTATTGAGAAAGGTTTGCAATTTTTACTTTTCTTTAATAAAGTTAATATTAGATTTTTTGGATTTAATCTTTTGATCTCTGAAATAACTTTGTCAATGTCACAATGGTGTAATGCTGTTAATGATACAATAGTGTCAAAATAGTTTTCTTTGAAAGGAATCTCTTCAGCATTTGCTAATACTTTGGGCTCAGGAGCTTGATCTAACATCTCTTTACAAGGCTCTAAAGAAGTTACATTAGGAAAATGTTTTGCAAGAATACCTGTACCGGCACCAAGATCTAAAATTTTACCTTTTAGGTAAGGTTTGATTATTTCAATCTTTTTTAGTTGCTCAGCACCATAAAGTTCATCATATCCTTTTGAAAGTTCTTCGTACATGTATATTGAAATAAAGAATAAGTTTAAAAAGTTATTTTTCTTGAAGTTTATTAATGGTTTTAACAAAAGCAGTGATTAAAAGAGAAATTAAAGATCGAAATATTAAAGTTAAACCCTATAAATCAAAATATCTTGGTGATGCTTCTTTAGATATTTGTTTAGGAGACGAATTTTGGGTTTTTGGTGAAAATAAAAATATTACTTTAAATGATAAAACTGATTTTAAAAAATATACTAAAAAGATTAAAGCTAATTCTATTACATTAATGCCAGGAGCATTTGTTCTTGGAATGAGTAAAGAGAAAATTAGTTTACCAAGTAATATTTGTGGGTTTCTTTCAGGAAGATCAAGATTTGCTAGAATGGGAATTGTTGTACATGCTACAGCATTTGTTGTACATCCAGGAGTTAGTAATAGACAAATGTTTGAAATTAAAAATATGTCAAACAATACTTTGACTTTGAAGAAAGGTTTGAGGATAGCTCAATTAGTTTTTATGAGAACAGAAGGCCAGTCAAAATACAAAGGTAGATATAAAAAACAGTAAAATTTTCAGAGAACTTGGAAAGTTTTCAATTTTTTCTTGTAAAGTTTTTTTAAAGTATAATTCTAAAAATAATAAATCTGGGGGAAGAAAATGTATGAACTACAAAGGATTAGAAATGAGCCTGAAAATTCAATTGAATATTATTTCAGGAAAGTAAAAGTTTTAGAGTTGTCAGACGAATATGTAAATCTCTTAAATGATGATGCAAAAATGTTGTATGCAGGAAGAGTTAAAGATATGTATGATGTTTTGTATGATAGGATTATTACTTCAGAAATAAGTCCTTTTTTGAAAGAAGAAGTTGAACTGTGGTATGATTTTAATAGAGATTTTATGGGATTTATTAGAGCCGAGGAATTGAATGGAGAATTGGAAGAAATGTTAGATAGGTTTGAGCTAATTTAGCTCAAATCTCTTCTTTAGAATATATATTTTTAAAAAGAGTTAGAGGTGGTTGAAGTTTATGGACCTTGCAATTTATGAGCCTATGATTAAAGCAACTGCAAGAAGATTTGCTGCTACTCCTTCTGAAATTGATGACTTAGCACAAGAAGGAAGAATTGCAGCCTGGAAAGCTTTAGGAAGGAATCCAATTGACCCTAAACCATATGTTAGAAGAGCTGTTGAATATGGAATAATACAGAGATTACAACATAATGGAAGAATAAAAAGAAATCCGAGTGGTGGAATGTCATATCTTAGTCAACAAATTTCAGAGGAGGATGATAGAGTTTTAGAAAATTTAATTGGAGAAGAAAGATTACCAACAGGAAGAGAATTTGTTGAAGGTGTAAAAGAAGAATTAAGACAAAAATATGGGAGACATTTTCTTAAAGGATTGCAAGAAAAAGAAAGATTTCCAAAAGTTACAGCTTCTAAAATAATAAGAACTGTTATTGAAGATGTTGAACAAATACCTTTTGAACAAATTCCTGAAAGAGTTAATTCTGATTTTTTTAGTGATAGAGGTTTAGAACCTTTAATAAAAATATTTTATAATGGAAGCCCATATATGGCTGTCAATGAAGCTTATTCAAAAGCAATATTAGCTTGGGAATGGAGCAGAGTTCCAGTAAATTATTGGCAAGGACCATTTAGAATGAAAAGAGCAAGTGATGCTCTAACTTGGTTTGTTAAAAAAAGAAAAATAAAAACAATTGAGGATTGTGGAAGAATTATTGGAGAAGATTTTGTTGATGAAGGCCTTGGTGGAATGTTACGTCAAATTTTTAATGAAGGGACTTATATAGCATTGAAAACACAGTTCCCTGAATTAAGACCATGGCATATGAGACATGCACCTGCAGGAACTTTTGATAATGAAGAAAATAGAAAAGATGCATTAAATGATTATTTGATAGCTCAGGGTTCAAAAATAATTCAAAATTTATCTCCTGAAGAAACTTATGATCAAATTAGTCTTAGAAAATTTTTAACAAAAAAATCAGTAATGGATTTTGGCTTGTGTACTCTATTGAATAGATATGGAAGAAGTGTTTATAGAATGTTTTCAGAAAATTTTCCAGAGCAAATTTTACCTTGGACAATAAAAAATGCAAAAAGTGTTTGGAAAGATAATCCCAGAGAAACAGCAATTAATGCAGTTAAGTGGATGTTAGAAGATTATCTTAAATTAGAAGGTGAAGAAATACCAGTCTATGCAACAAAAGAATTATTTTGGAGATTAAGATTTTCTGGAATTATGACAAATAAAAAAATTGGTTTTCATAGTTCTCCTTTTGAAGCTGTAAATGCTGTATACCCAAATGTTTATTCTTTAGATGATTTTCGACGAGGAAAAACAAGTGTTATGATTGATTTAGAAGGAAAGTCTGTAGCATAAAGATTTAAATATTTCTTAGTCTTTAGTTTTCTTGGTGATAATTATGGCTAAAAAGAAAAAAATAAAAATGATAGATAAAAAAAGATGGGCTTTAGCTGGATCTTTACTTTGGGGTGGAGCAATTTTATTATTAGGATTGTTAGCAACAGGATTAGGTTATGGATTAAAGATGGTAGAAGTTTTGGGTTCAATTTACCTTGGATACAATGCAACATTGTTTGGAACTTTTATTGGAACAGTATGGGCATTAGTAGATATGTTTGTAGGAGTTTATATTTTAATCTGGTTGTATGAAAAAATTGTTAAGTGGACTGCTTAACATTTTTATAAATTTTTTTTGCTATTTTTTCCATTAACTCTTTATCTTTAGAATTTTTGAAAAGTAATTCCCCATCTTCTTTAACAATTATTTCTAGACCTTCAGTTTCAATTACGATTAATTTAGTTGTTTCAAAGCTTGTTTTGTAAGTTTTTTTAATTTTAGCAAGATCTAAATGACACTTAGATATTGGCTTCGCTTTGTATGCAGCTTTCTTTTTACATAGTTTTAAGTAAAACATATTTAGTTTTTTAATAAAAACATTTAAATATCTTATTATTATAAAGAGAGATATGAAAAGGGGGATTTGGTATAGTGTCTTGTTCTTATTGTTGAATATGTCAGTTGTTGCAGCGGATAGTTCTATCATGAACATTGTTCTAAGTACCGAAGATCCTACATTAGCTTTTGTTAAAGCATTGATGGGAATGATGCTTATTACTTTGATTTACAAAGTCTTTAAAGAAAGATGGGGTGAAGAAGCTGAGAGACAAGGTTTAGTTTTTGCAATCGCTTTTACATTTATTGCTATTAAAATGATGCCAGATGCATGGACATCAGCCTTTGGTTGGGTTATTGTTTTATTTGCACCGATAATAATTTTTTATAGTATCGCAGGATTTTTCTACAAAGGTGAAGAAGATAAATTTAATTGGGTTAATTTAATCATTGCAATTGTTGCTACCATCATATTATTTTTATTAGTTGGTGGAACTCCAGGATTTGCATCAGGACTTGGTGGCTTACCATATGTAGGTGGAGCTGTTGATGAATTTTTAGGAGATTTGAATTTCTTCTTATTCTATGGAGTTGGAGATTGGATTATGTATGCAATCTTAGCAGTTATTTTATTTGGATTATTTTTCTTAGCTGGAAAATTATTTGGAGGTTCAAGTGATGATAGTTCCTCTGGAGGTTTTTCTTGGAAAGGTTTAGGATGGATAGTTGGTTTAGTTTTATTATTATTATTGCTCTCTGGAATTGGGGTTGGGGGAAATTGGTTTACTGCCTTGATTGGAGGTTTAGAATATTTAATACCATTTTTAATTGGAGCTGCAATTATTGGAATGATATATTTATTGTTTAAGGATAAAGATAGGAGAGATGCAATCTTTGCTTGGATAAAAAGAAATCCTTGGTGGGCTTTAGGTTTATTAGGATTAATTGCTTTAGGATTAATCATTTATTTCTTTGGTGGAAATATTGTTAGTTTCCTTGGACAAGCTTTACCTTGGATCGCATTAATTTTAATTTTATTAGGAATTGGATATTTACTTTATTATTATAGAAATCAAATTATGAATTGGATTAGAGGAGATAATATTTTTGTTGAGTTGACACATTATAATCCTAGACCTGCACCAGGTGCACCAGTAATTATTCCTCATGGAGCTTTAGGTCCTTTGAGAGTTATACAATTTGAAAATGCTGATCCTGCAAGATGGTTTACAATTAATGTTTATAGAGGAAGAAGTGAAAGGTGGAGAAGACCTTTAGAAAATGCAACTCTTAATTTTACCTTGAGTGCAGGAACTGGAACATTAAATACAGTTACTGATAATACAGATGCTAATGGTGCTGCAAGAGTTGAATATACAATGGGAGCTGCAAGAACTTATCAAGAAAATTTTGTAGTTAATTTAACACACCCAGAAATAAATCCTGCAACTATGCCTCCAATTATTCCTTATGTTATTAGAAAAGGTACACCTCAACTAGCACCAGATGTTGGTTTACAAATTAATGGAATTACAACAAACACTGCAACAGTAAATGAAGGTGACCCAATTAATCTTAATGTTGGTTTAGTTAGAAATGGAACAAGTGGGATTACAAATAATGGGGATGGTTTGAATGCAGCTAGAGCTGAAATTACTTTTACACCAAGAGATCCTTCAATAGCAATTGCTTTTGCACAACCTGTTACTAGAGATACTGCTGGAGGAATTGCAGCAGTTGCACCTGCAGTAGGAAGTCCGGCAATAGCAGCATTTGTAATTACAACATTAGCACCTGGAACTTATGATTTTGTTGTAGTGATAAATAATTTAATTGGTTTTGCAAATCCAGCAAATTTAACTGGAACAATTATAGTTAATAGTAGAGGAGCAAGTATAATGAATGTATTAGCTGCTTGGGCACCGACTACAATCCCTCCTGGTGCAACAACAAGTGTAGGTATTGCTGTTGTTGATGCTGCTACAGGAGTTGGAATACCGAATATTAATGTTAGAGTTTATGGGCAAAGAACAGTAGCTTATGGTTCTACTCAAGTTGAATTAATTCCTGGTGGTAGAAGAACAAATGCTGCAGGAGATATTGTAGGAGATATATTATATACACCAGGTCATGCTGGTGGTCCTTTATCAGAAACTAAATTTATTAGAATTGTTGCTGAAGATGCAACAGGAAGATATCCAACAGTTGATTCAAGTGTACAAATACAAGTTGTGCCAGGAACACCTTTACCAGGATTAGGAGCAGATTATACTGTATTATAAAATGGCAAAAGATAAATCAAGTGCAAAAATGTATGATGATTCAGGTAATGAGTTTGCAGTTAAAGCAGATACTCCTATGTTTAAAGGTAAGTATAGAATGGTTATTAATTTTCCAACAAAAGATGCTGGTTTGCAAACAAAAGAAATTATATTAAATCTTGCAAAAGGACCAACAGCAACAAGTGGATTTAAGTTTACTGTTATTACAAATATTTCTGGAGATACTTATTATCAAGGAGATTTAGTAGAATTAAGATGGACAACAAGTCCAATAAATCCAGCAACAATTGTTTTTGTTTTAATGAAAAATGGACCTGCTTCAACAGGTGCTGAATCAGAAATTTTAGTATCAGAAGCTGGAGATACAAATATTTTTGGAAGTCTAAGTAGTATCAAATTAAGAATGCCTACAGGTGTTGATTCAAATAATTGTTTTATTAGAGCTTATGCTTATGATAGTAGTAGGAATCCAATATTAGGTGATTATACAGAAGCTACTGCAAATAGAAGTGGTGGACCATTTAGTATTATACCTAGAGGTACAACTCCGACTCCTCCAGGACCAGGACCGACTCCAACACCTCCGGGACCAGGACCAACTCCGACTCCTCCAGGACCAACTCCAACACCTCCAGGACCAGGACCAGGACCGACTCCAACACCTCCGGGACCAGGACCGACTCCAACACCTCCGGGACCAGGACCAACTCCGACTCCTCCAGGACCAGGACCGACTCCAACACCTCCGGGACCGGGACCAAGTCCGACACCACCAGGATATATAGGACCAGGAAGACAAATTAATGTTGTAGAAGATTTGACTGAATTAGATCAACAATTAAAATTAATAAAAGCAGAATTAAGAAAAATGAGAATTCCTGCTAAGAGAGCATTCTTCTCAAGAAAAATTAGTGTGGCTACTTTCTTAGATACATTGATGAACTCAAGTGAATTAAATAAATATTTTAGAATTTATAGAAGAATGAGTGAAGTTGCAAGTATTATGAATAAAAATACTGAGATTGAAAATAAAATTGGAAAAAGTTTATATGATGATTTCTTTGGAAGTTTTTCAAGATTACAAGATTTAGTTAAAGGAATTGATGGTTTACAAAATAATAGAAGTGTAAAACAAAGATTCAAAGAATTAGTAAATGAATTTTTGAAAGTTGCAAGAATGGGTAAAGGACCTTTAGTTGAAGACTTTAAAAAAGTTCATAGATTAGAACAATCAAGAATTAGAACTTTGAATGCAAATATTATTATTAGAAGAGTTGAATATTTAGAATGGTTCTTATCAAATGCTGGGAGAGTTGATGATGTATTAAAACAGGAAGGAAAAGGATTATTTAGTTTAGTTGCAATGAGAGAATTTTTGAGAGAAAAAGCTAAAAGTGCATTTGAATTCTATCAAGAATTACAAAGGATGAGAAGAATTATTAGGAAAGTTGTGAAAAAAATTGAAGAATAAGTTAAATAATTCTTAACC